>NZ_JAMPKG010000003.1:0-246714 GCF_039962015.1 Trichocoleus sp. AS-A1
GATCACTTTCTGACGAAAGTCGTAACTGTAAGGTTTAGGCACGGCAGAGCAAACGGTAACAAGTCACAATTACACCTTCATTCTACGTCCTAACCATCTTGGCGGTTGCTATAACAAATTTCTCTGATTAAATTGCTCCACTTTCAATCTTTCGCTTCACCTGGGACTCCAAAATTGCCCCATAAAGGGGACTATTTTGCATCAACTCTTCATGGGTTCCTTGCGCTACCAATCGTCCTTTATCCATCAACAAAATCCGATCGGCATTCCGCACGGTACTAATGCGTTGAGCGATCGCAAAGGTCGTGCAAGCTTTTTGGCGCATCAGGCGATCGAGTTCCTCCTGAATCTGGGCAGCGGTTCTGGCATCTACGGCAGAGGTGCTGTCATCGAGGATGAGAATGCTGTAATCTGTCAGCAATGTGCGAGCGATCGCGATCCGTTGCTTTTGTCCGCCCGATAAGCCTACACCCCGTTCTCCAACAATCGTTTCGTAACCATCCGGCAAGCTGGTAATAAAGTCATGCATTTGCGTAGCTTTTGCGACTTCAATGACTTGCTCCAAGTCTGCATCAGGCTTAGCATAAGCAATATTCTCGCGGATGGTGCCAGAGAACAGTGTGGTTTCCTGAAATACGATGCCAATATGCGATCGCAAGCTTGTTAGGGTGAAGTCCCGCACATCTCGTCCATCGATGCGAACTGACCCCGCCGTAACATCATAGAAGCGCGGAATCAGGTTGATAATGGTGCTTTTCCCGGAACCAGTCATCCCCAGAATGGCGATGAGTTCTTTCGGTTTAGTTTCAAAAGAAACATCTTTCAGGGCTTCTGTGGTGGCTCCTGGATAGCGGAACGAGACATTTTCAAATGTAATTCGACCGCCGCAAGTTTCAAAAGGGACAGCACCAGGGCGATCGCGAATTTCAATCTCTGCATCCACTACTTCATAGACTCGTTCGGCAGATGCTGCCGCTTGCGCGATCGCGGGAGCCGCAAATCCTATTAATAAAACGGGTTGAAGAATCAACAGCAAGTAAGAGTTAAACGCTACCAATTCTCCAATTGAAAACCGATTTTCAATGACCTCTGCACCCCCATAACCGATGACAACGACTGTCACCAAGTTACTGAGCAAAAAGATGAACGGAAAAGTATCGCGGATGGCGCGAATGGTCTTCATGTTGGTCACAATCAACGCATCATTCAGCGTCGTGTAACGCTTTGCTTCTGCTGATTCTCGGACAAACGCTTTTACCACTCGCACGCCCAGCAGGTTCTCTTGCAATACAGTATTCAGATTACCGAGTTGCTCCTGAACTTGCCCGAACAACCGGCTATTTTTGGTGAGAAATTGCGCCAACAACCACCCTGAGATGGGTACGACTGTTAGCGTAATCAGCGCTAGTTGCCAGTTCATTAATAGCAGGATGGTGGCAATGCTGACAAGTGTTATGACTGCACCGATCACTTGCATCAGGCTCGTACTGAGGAACGTGCGGATTTGCTCAATATCGCTAGTGACGCGAGTTAGCAGTTGAGAAGTCTGGGATTGGTCGTGATAGCTGAAACTGAGGTTTTGAATCTTGCTGAAAATCTTGTTTCGCAGATCGTAGGCAACCCCCTGAGATGCGGTTTCTGCCCAAAAACTTTGTCCGAAGTTAAACAAACCGCGCGCGATCGCAGCAACGACCATCCATCCAGCGCTGTAAAACACAATTTGGAGGTTTCGCTGGGCAATCCCTTCATCGATTCCCCAACGAAACAGTTGGGGAGTGACGGCATAAGCAGCCGTTAAAAGCAAGGAACTGAGCAACGCCCCTATCGAGATCCAACGGTAGGCGATTAAACTTCCTAGCACGCGCTGAAGCGGCTGCATTGATGACTTGTTTTGGAGTTCTGATTGCTGAACCAATAGAATTTACCCTTCTGTATTTAGAAAAGTCTCTCCTGACTAAGATTAACTAAGATTCGATAGAAAAAAGCTGCAATCCTCAAGGACAAGCTGCTTTGCATAACCGTCGCCTCACGCCTCACTCAAGTCGCGATCGCATCTTGCACCAAGCCGTAAGCCGTCACAATAGAATTCTGGGGCGATCGCATTTCCAGCCCTAAAAGCGCAGACTAACCGAGAATCAAGGATTTTATAACCTGCGTAGCCAGGTTTTGTTTGTGTGCTTGCGATCGCTGTGCGGTTTCAACCACCAGGTTGCAAGATGCGAGGAAACCCACCCACGGCAATACCTCGTCTACCCACCGCATCGAAGTCACCGTAAATTTATGGCTTCTCGTTTGGGTGCCATACATCTCTAGCGGCATAGCAATTAAAAAGCCTCTATCGAACGTTAGAACCGCCATCTATTCCACCTAACTGAAAAATGCTGTACATGCGATCTCAATCTTTCCCGGTCGTCCCACGTTCAAAGCATTACACTGAGTGACTTAAATTCTGGCGATCGCTTTCACTTTCCCTAATTTCTCGGAGATCAAAGCTTTATTTATTCTTAATTTTTTTATAAATCAGTGATTATACGGTGAACATTTATGATTTCAAAAATGTACTGTGTAGTGAGATGTATCAAAAATCTAAAATTTGGTTTCGGTGAATACCATATTTAAGGTTATAAATGTAACCTTGCATCGGTTGATTTGAAAGGGAAGTAGTCCTCTATATCTCCAAAATGCCAGATATGGTTCTGCCATATTACTTGGTAAGTAATTTGCCAACTTTTAACCCTTGAGCAGCATCTATGAAACTCAATTGCAAGCTTGCCCTGTACTCCTTTCTAGCTCGGTTCGGACTGCTTAAGAAAAGCTATACCGCCAAAATTATGTTGGTGGCATTTTTAGGCACTCACGTACCACTTTTAACCTTATTGATAACTTTCGTTATTTCAAACTCTTATTCCTGGGAAATGACAGTGCGAGTGCTGGTGATTGCTCTGTTGGCTACCTTAGTGGGTACAGCAGCTACTCTGTATGCACTACGCCACCTCCTCGCCCCAGTCATTTTGACATCTGCTGCATTACAAGACTATTTGAATACCAAAAAGTTACCCGAACTGCCTACAGAATTTGCCGATGAAGCAGGCACATTAATGGCAGATACCTCACAAACTCTTCATAAGTTAGATGAATTAATTCACTACATCAGCAACTACGATGGACTGACTGGATTACCTAATCGGGATTTATTCTGCGATCGCTTGCATCAGATAGTATCCCAATCTGAAAACGACCAGCGGCTGGTAGCAGTGGTTTTGTTGGGTATCGACGATTTCACTGATATGAGTCATACATTGGATCGGGAAACCTTAAATTTGCTGTTAAGAGCAGTTGCGCAACGTTTGACAACCTGTATGAGTCAAACAGAGATTCTGGCTCATGTGAGTGGAGATGAATTTGCGATCGCGCTAACGGAAATTCCCTGCTTTGAGAGCGCGATCAAGCTATCCCAGTTGCTAGTAAGTACGCTGGCAAAACCCTTCTTTTTAGAGGGAAACTCGATTCGGATTACCGCCAGTATTGGTATCGCGATTAATGACCTAGAAGATCGTAATGGTGTGGATAAACTGTTGCAAAAGGCTCGTCTGGCGCTATATCAGGCGAAACAACAAGGACGTAGCCAATATCAGTTCTATTCGCCAGAAGTGAATGCTCAGTTGCAGGAACGACTGGTATTAGAAAATGAATTACATGGAGCGGTTGAGCGCAACGAAATGGTGGTTTATTACCAACCCTTGATTGATTTGCATACCAGAAAAATCACGGCAATGGAAGCCCTGGTTCGCTGGCAGCACCCGACGCTAGGGTTGGTTTCTCCAGCTAAGTTTATTCCCATTGCAGAAGCAAATGGTTCGATCGTGCAAATTGGGGAATGGGTTTTGCGAACTGCTTGCGCCCAAACTCGTGCTTGGCAGCTTGCCGGATTCCCTCCAATTCGGATATCGGTAAATCTGTCAGCTCGACAGTTTGAACAACCAAATCTAGTCGAAGTCGTCAACCAAACCCTTGAGGAAACCGGGTTAAAAGCATCTTACCTAGAACTGGAAGTGACTGAAAGCCTCCTCATGGGGGACGTTCAGCGATCTGTTAACACTTTAGATCAATTACGAAACCTGGGTATCTTGCTGGCTTTGGATGATTTTGGCACCGGCTATTCCTCTCTGAACTACTTGAAGCGCTTTCCCGTTACCATGCTCAAGATCGATCGGTCATTTGTGCAGGATGTGACATCTAATCCTGATAGCGCCGCCGTAACCGATGCCATCATTGCCCTCGCAAAGAGCCTGCGGTTGAACATTACAGCAGAAGGCATAGAAACCCAAGAACAGCTTGACTACTTGCAAAGACGGGGGTGTGAAGAAGGTCAGGGGTTCTACTTTAGCCGTCCTGTCCCCGCTGATGCGATCGCCCAAATGCTCCAAGAAAGTTTTCAGCAAGCCGTAGCCTAGAGAAAATCTGGCTAGCTGTTAGAGTGCCTCCTTTAATCTCTAGAGATCGCACTTGTTTCGTATTGGGTGAGTGCGATCGCTATCCTCATCAAGGTATCTTTGCTGCTAGATGAAGCGGATATTGCGATCGCACTCACTTTTTACCTAGATGAAGCGGGTATTGCGATCGCCCTCACTTTTTACCTCACCCAAATTTACACGATACAGCAGAAAGGTGAGAGAGGCTCTATGTGCGATCGCACTCCACATACCAACAAACGAGATCGCATCGGCTGTTACTGAAAACTGTAGTTTATCTACTCTCCTGAGAAATCATATACCGAAAGTTTCAGTCTTATAGAGAGTTAAGTAGTTACTTATCCTACATTTCTGGCTCGAACCTGTAATGAATGTTCAAATATATTTAGCGAAGCCTGAGGATTTGGAGAGGATCTTGGAACTCCAAGCGAGTTCGCTTAAGCTTTTAGCATCTCAAGAGTACAATGCTAGGCAAATTGAGTCTTTAATTAGAAGTCAGAAGTCAGCTAGATCAGAATATAAGGAGATAGTATTCGTAGCATATTTCCATTCTAAACTAGTTGGATTTGCCTCTTTGTCAGTCTATACGTCTACAATTCATGCCATCTTCGTTCATCCTGATTTTAAGCGTCTAGGCATTGGCAAAAGGTTACTTGAAACTATGGAGCATACAGCGATCGAGAAGGAATACAGAACTCTTTATGTGATGTCATCCCTAACAGCAGTTAATTTTTATCGAGCGATGGGTTATAAGAAAACTCACAAATCTGGTTTTTGGTCCGAGGGCAAGACTTGGATACCATGTGTAAACATGCAGAAGCAGTTAATTCCTCTGACACCGAGGGAAAAATGGACTTGGCGAATCATTTTTTTCATTATTTGCTTAGTTGTTGTTGTCAGGCTCCTGCGGGGTTAGCTAACGATCAACCTTAATTAGACTCCGCGATTGCCTACAGCACAAGCGAAGCCGATCCACACCATCCCCAACTTCCCTGCATAACCGTTGCAACTGATGTTCTTGGCTGGGAAAACAATAATCCAGCGATCGCTTTCCCTTCATCAAAAACGCGCTCGCTTGTATAAATTGCTTTTAGTGGCGATTCACGTGGCGCTGTTTAGCGCTCGCTAAATTGCAGATTCATGCAATTTACATCTGCTTAAAATTCTGTAAGAAGCGATCGCGATCGCTATCATCATCAAGGTATCTTTGTTGGTATATCCAGGGTTTGTTGCGATCGCTCCCAACATTCATTCTCCACATTCAGAGTGTGCGATCGCTTTTGGCGTGCAACCACATCCACAACAACTCTCGATCCTCCACGCCTTCTTCCGGCGCAGAGCGATCGGGAGCCTTCGGTTTGGCTCTGATGAATTCCTATACAAATAAACAAGACTTTTGGTTGCATTGCAGAAGCTGCTCAATCTTTCTGATGGAATCTTTGTGCGCCTGCGCCTTTTTGTGTCGATGAACTACGCGATCGATATTGATACACTAAGCATGTAGGGATGAGTTCACCCCATGTCACAAGTCAAACCAAGAGCGATCGCCAATGAAGACGATCTCATCCAAATCTTGGAGCGATCACCAATTCTCACAAGTCAAAAGGCAGGTTGGAATAACATTTTCCTTGGACATTTCCGCACACCTGCCTATGAAGCTCCTGAAGTTTCCAGTCTCTTTTGGCATAGTCTTCTCATTTTCCCAAAAACCGAGGCTCCGATTCAGGCACAGCGAACCCTAGACGGAAAAATACGGCATGAGCAAGTAATTGAAGGAGATATAGTCATTACTCCTGCCCAGGTTAGTCATCGTTCTTGTTGGAATGCAGAACATGACTTTATCGTTATGGCTATTGCTTCTGATGTTTTCGCTCGTGCTATTGACGAATCGGCTGAATCTTCTAACGTTGAGCTATTGCCTCAGTTCGCCATATCTGACGGGCTAGTTCTGCAAATTGGGCTGGCACTTAAGCAAGTGTTAGAAAACAATCCTCAAGGGAGTCGTCTCTACGCTGAGACGATGGCTAATGCTCTAGCGGTTCACCTGTTACAAAACTACTCAGCACGCCAACCTATTCTACGTGACTATAATGGCGGTCTTTCCAAACACCAATTGCGGCAAGTCATTGACTACATTAATGGGCATCTCGACCGAGATTTAGGTTTAGCGGAACTGGCGAAAATCGTGCAGATGAGTCCCCATTATTTTACTCGCTTGTTTAAACAGTCAACGGGCTTGACTCCGCATCAATATGTGATTCGCCGTCGAGTCGAACGGGCTAAAGAATTACTCCTAAACGGAGAACTCAGTATTGCAGAGGTAGCCTACAGCGTTGGTTTTGCCAACCAAAGCCATCTCAACCGTCACTTGAAACGTCTGCTAGGCGTGACTCCCAGACATATCCGACAAGGATAGCAAGAACGTACAACAAATTGGACGAATCTACAAGACGCTCTGGATTAGAAAGGTAATTCTGAGTAATGTAGAGTTACAAGGTGAGCGGCAAATGGATACCGTTAAAATTCCTTCCGCTATTGTTGGCAGTAGCGCCACAGAAATTACTCAAAAAATTGCGGCTGGAGAACTTTCTGCTAGTGAAGTCGTTGAGGCGCACATTCAACGCATTGAAGAGGTTAATCCTCGCTTAAATGCTGTTATTATCCCTCTATTTGAGCAAGCGCGATCGCAAGCAAAAGCTGCTGATGAAGCTCGTTCTAGGGGAGAAACACTGGGACTATTACACGGAGTTCCCATCACTATCAAGGAGTCCTTTGATGTAGCGGGAACTGTCTCCAACATGGGAATCTCTGCTCTCAGTCAAACGGCAAAGCAGGATGCGCCACTGGTCAAAAGACTGCAACAGGCAGGAGCGATTATTTTAGGTAAAACCAATGTCCCCCAGTTGCTAGCATCGAACGAATCGGATAACCCCATCTACGGTCGCACCGTGAATCCCTGGAATCCGGAACGCTCTCCAGGGGGAAGCAGTGGTGGTGAGGCGGCGATTATCGCGGCTTTGGGTTCGTGTTTTGGCTTGGGGAGTGATATTGGCGGCAGCGTTCGGATGCCTGCTCATGCCTGTGGGATTTCCAGCCTGAAACCCACATCGAATAGGTTATCGATGGTCGGTCACATACCCCTGTTACCCGGTCAAGAAGCGATACTGGCACAACCCGGCCCAATGGCACGGACTGTCGCTGACTTGAACCTGGCGATGAAAGTTCTGGCGGTACCGGGACAGGAAGCGTTTGACCCCAGTATTCCACCCGTACCTTGGCGCGAACCGTCTGATGTCAAAGTGGAGAATTTGCGAATCGCTTTTTTCACTGACAATGGCATCATTACTCCTTCCCCTGCCGTGCGACGTGCGGTGAGAGAAGCTGCTGTTTCGCTTGAAAAACGTGGTGCGATCGTCGAAGAGTGGACACCTCCAGACTTGCTTAAAGCTTTACAGTTATACCTCCAACTCTATGGTGCAGATGGCTTAGTAACCTCGAAAAGGCAGTTAGGTAACAGCAAACGGCATCCACAAATTAATCAGACCATTCAAACAGCTTCTCTGCCAAAACCTTTACTCAGAGTTATTGCAGCAATTTCTGGATTCATGGGGCAGCCGCTCATCGCTAAGCTTTTTCCTTATATAGGCGAAGTATCGGTGAGCGACTACTGGCGCGTTATTGATGAACGTAACCGCTACCGTGCTGCTTTTATGGCAGCTTTAGATGCTGAACAGTTCGATGCGATACTCTGTCCAGCTTGCGCTCTGCCAGCGCTGATTCATGGTAGTAGTAACTACTTAGTCCAGGATGCGACTTATACTATCCCGTACAATTTACTGGGTATGCCCGCAGGCGTGGTAGCCGCCACGCGGGTGCGTCCGGGTGAAGAAAGCGATCGCTTACCTAGTACACAGTTAAGTGAGCAAACAGCTTCCAAAGTAGAACAAGGGAGTGTTGGATTACCTGTGGGTGTACAAGTTGCAGCGCGTCACTGGCGTGAAGATATTGTTTTAGCCGTGATGGCGGCAATAGAAGAACATTTCCAGTCGCAACCTGACTATCCGATTCATCCACCTGTTTAGGTTAGGCTGACATCTCCCGTGACCCCTATTTTCAAGAGAGATCGCAGTTATCGCTCTTGTGTCACTCCAGGAAAATAAAAATAGTAGCCAATGGATGAAAGCCCTACTTAATGGACAATCTAGCGATCGCTTGCCTGATAGAAACTCATGTCATAGGCTCAAATGCTAAAACTAGCTTGCTGTAATGGTTTCAGCTTTCGCTCCGGTGAGAGTGATAAAAGAGCGATATATCCTCGATCCTTAGATGAATATTAGAAAAAATACTAGCCTGTTGGCTGCGATACTAAGTTGTTGGAGCAAAGAAATCACTAGAGTCAGACAAGTCAATTTCAAGAAGCCTTGAGTGTTGTCAACAGACATTGATTATCTACCGAGAGATTAAAGACCGTTAAAGTGAAGGGTCAGCATTGGGTAATTGGCGAAATGTTTACGCTTCCCTGGGCAACTCGGCCAAGGCGATTGAGTACCATCAGCAGTCGTTGACCATCGCCCGTAAAGTTCATGACTGCCAAAAATGGAGACCCAAACATGATTAAACTCCCTGGAATTAAAGTTTTAGCCCAAATTTACGAAAGTGCCAATTCCCTGGTCTACCGAGGAATTAGAGAACAAGATAACCAACCGCTGATCCTGAAAGTCCTCAAAGAAGACTATCCTACCCCTGCCGAACTTGTCCGTTACCAGCAGGAATATGAAATTACTCGCAGCTTGGAGATAGGGGGAGTTGTTAAAGCTCACGAGCTACGAAGACATAACAACACACTGGTAATGCTATTAGAGGATTTCGGTGGAGAATCTTTAGAGAGACTACTCAAAAACCGATACTTTACCTTATTAGAATTTCTCCAAATTGCCATTCAGATCGCTGAAACTCTGGGAAGAATTCATCAGTCAAACATTATCCATAAAGATATTAACCTGTCCAATATTGTTTTAAACCCTCAAAACGGAGAATTAAAAATTATTGACTTTGGCTTGTCCACAGTCTTGTCCAGGGAAAACACTGCCTTAAAAAGCCCTAATGTTTTAGAAGGAACGTTAGCTTATATTTCTCCCGAACAAACAGGCAGGATGAATCGAGCAATCGATTACCGCACTGATTTTTACTCGCTCGGAGTTACCTTTTATAAAATATTGACAAACCAATTGCCTTTTGATGCTATCGATGCAATGGAGTTGGTTCATTGTCATATTGCTAAACAACCCATCCCACCCCATATAATTAATCCCGAAATTCCTCTGGTCGTTTCAGAACTCGTGATGAAACTCCTGGCGAAAACAGCCGAGGAACGATACCAAAATGCTCTAGGCATTAGAGATGATTTGGTGATATGTCTAAGACAACTAGAAACAGATGGGAAAATTGAAGATTTTGTTTTAGGTGAACAGGATATTTCTAATAAATTTCAAATCCCGCAAAAGCTCTATGGTAGGTCAACTCAAATTGAAACGTTACTCGCAGCTTTTGAGCGAATCACTCATGGTACTAGCCAACTTATGCTCGTTGCTGGATATTCCGGGATTGGTAAATCAGTATTAGTTCAAGAAATCTATAAACCAATTACTGAACGACGCGGTTATTACATTTCTGGTAAATTTGACCAGTTCCAGCGAAATATTCCTTACAGTGCTATCGTCAGTGCATTTCGAGAATTAGTTCGACAACTGCTAACTGAAACGTCTGAACAACTGCACCTATGGCGTGACAAACTCGTATCAGCATTAGGAGTAAACGGACAAATTATTATTGATGTTATCCCCGAAATCGAACTGATTATTGGCAAGCAACCAGCCGTCCTAGAGCTAGCAGGAACTGAGTCCCAAAATCGGTTTAACTTAGTTTTTCAAAACTTCATTCAGGTCTTTTGTCAACAAGAGCATCCCTTAGTTATCTTTCTAGATGACTTACAGTGGGCGGATGCCGCTACTCTAAAATTAATGCAGCTAATGATGACCGATGTAGATATGAACTATCTACTGCTGATTGGGGCATATCGGGATAATGAAGTCAGTGCAGCCCATCCCTTAAAAATCACCTTATCAGATATTCAAAAATCTGGAGCAACTGTAAATTCTATCTTGCTCTCGCCGTTAGATTTAACTTGTATCAATCAGTTAATTACCGATACGCTTAAATGCGACGCAGAAAGGGCAAAGCCATTAGCCGAATTAGTGCTTGCCAAAACTCAGGGTAATCCGTTCTTCCTGAAAGAGTTTCTCCAGTCGCTTTATACAGAAAACCTATTAGATTTCGATTTTCTCAGTAGCAGTTGGCAGTGGAATTTAGATCAAATTCAAGCACGAGGTATTACTGATAATGTCGTTGAGTTGATGACTCAAAAAATTCAAAAGCTACCAGAACTGACGCAAGAAGTATTAAAAACGGCTGCGTGTATCGGCAACCAGTTCGATTTAAAAACTCTCTCAAGAGTAGGTAAAAAGCCGCAAAAAGAAACGGCAAACGAACTTTGGCCAGCCGTGCGAGAAGGTCTAATTGTTCCAGTGGGAGATGATTACAAATTTCTGCAAACAGACCGAAATCCGAATGAATTGAAGGTAGCTTACAGGTTTGTCCACGATCGCATCCAACAAGCCGCCTACTCTCTCATTCCCTCACACCGCAAGCAAGCAAGCCATCTGCAAATCGGTCAACTACTCCTGAATAGTACCCCACTCCAGCAGCAAGAGGAAAAAATCTTTGACATTGTTAATCAATTGAATTTCGGCAGCAATCTGCTTGAAAACCAGCAGCAGCGAGATGAATTGGCAAAGTTAAACCTAATAGCTGGCAAGAAAGCAAAAGCCTCAGCCGCTTATCAACCCGCCCTTACCTACCTAACAAACGGCTTAGATTTGTTGAACCCCTCTGAGTCCTCCCTTAGCAAGGGGAGCCAGTGCGTTGCGGGGGTCTCCCCCGTTGTAGCAACTGGCGTGGGAAGTGAAGGCGGGTCAAGTTGGCAGACGCAGTACGATACTACACTTGCTCTGTATGTAGAAGCCGCAGAAGCCGCCTATTTGTGCGGTCAATTCGATGAAATGGAGAGATTAGTTCCAGTCGTGCTGCAACAGGGCAAAGGACTACTGGATAAGGTGAAAGTTTATGAAGTTAAAATCTCTGCTTATCTAACGCAGAACAAGCCATTAGAAGCAGTCGATACTGGACTAACAGTTCTGAAGCTGTTGGGAGTAAGTTTGCCTAAAAAGCCCAGTAACTTAGATGTCTTACTCGGTTTGATGGGGACAAAGTTAGCCTTGCTAGGGAAACGCATTGAGGACTTAATCGAATTACCGGAAATGACTGATCCTGATAAGTTGGCAGCAATTCGTATTCTATCGAGTGTAAGTTCTGCTTCCTATATAGCTGCTCCTAACCTATTACCGCTGGTTATTTTGAAAGGTATCAATATATCGGTCAAATACGGTAATGCTTCCTTCTCAGCAGTGATGTATGCAGCTTATGGGTTGATTCTTTGCGGAGTATTAGGAGACATTGAATCCGGCTATAAATTTGGCAATCTAGCTTTAAGTCTATTAGAGCGGCTCAATGCTAGGAAAGTAAAAGCGAAAACAGTCGCTATTGTTAATTACTTTATCAGGCATTGGAAGGAGCATGGAAGGCAGACATTACAGCCTTTACTGCTCGCCTACTCGAGCGGACTAGAAACAGGAGATTTAGAATATGGGACATATTCCATATTGTGGAACTCCTACAATTCCTATTGCATGGGGCAAGAGTTAGCTGTTGTTGAGCGGGAGGCAGCCAAATACAGTGACACTATCCAAAAATTAAAGCAAGAGCGAAACTTTCATTACATTAATCTAAATCGGCAGATGGTTCTGAATCTGATGGGGCAATCGAAAAATCCCTGCCGTTTAATTGGTGATGTTTATGACGAATCGAAAAGACTGCCCCTTGATCTTGAGGCAAATGATCAAACCCTACTTTTTCATACATATCTTGAAAAACTGACACTCTGTTACCTATTTGGAGAGTATGAGGAAGCGTTAGACAATGCGGCACTAGCGGAAAAATATATAGATAGTGCAGCCGGGATGTTGACGACTACGTTATTTTACTTTTACGATTCGCTTGCAAGAGTGGCCGTGTCTTCTTCTCCCTCAAAATTTCAGCAAAAACGCCTTTCTCGAAAGGTACAATCTAACCAGAAAAAACTTAAAAAATGGGCGCATCATGCCCCAATGAATCATTTACATAAATTTTATCTTGTAGAAGCAGAACGGCACCGAGTTCAAGGGTCAGAAGTTGTGGCAATGGACTATTACAAAAAAGCTATTGCTCTTGCTAAAGAACATGAATACATCAATGAAGAAGCACTAGCGCACGAACTCGCCGCTAAGTTTTATCTCGCTTTAGATCAAGATAAAATCGCGCAAGTCTATATGCAAGATGCCCGTTATTGCTATCTCCGCTGGGGCGCAACAGCTAAAGTTAACGACTTAGATACGCGTTATCCTCAGTTATTACAAAGAACGTCCTCGAACAGGGGAACACTTAGCAAAAAGGTATCTACGCCGCCTACCACAACAGGAAGTAGCACTTCTTCTGAACTGGATTTGATCGCAATCGTGAAAGCTTCGCAAACCCTATCTGAAGAAATTCTGCTAGAGAAATTACTGGCAAAATTGATGCGGATTATTATTGAGAATGCCGGAGCGCAAAAGGGCTTTTTGATTCTGGAAAAGAAGGGGAAATTGCTAATTGAAGCTGAAGGAGCTGCGGATAAAGATGGCGTGACTGTGTTGCAGTCAATCCCCGTCCAGTCTATATGGGAACCTGATGATGAACTTCTAATATCTCACACAATTGTTAACTATGTGGCTCGCACGCAGGAAAGTGTAGTCTTGAACGATGCTGCTAATGACCCTAAATTTGCTCATTCTCCCTATATCAAAGTACATAAGCCTAAATCAATTTTGTGTTTCCCTCTCCAACATCAAGGTAAACTGGCAGGAATTATCTATTTAGAAAATAATCTAACCACAGAGGCTTTTACTCCTGATCGCGTAGAAGTCTTAAATCTACTTTCCTCTCAGGCGGCGATTTCCATTGAAAATGCCCGCCTCTACAATAATCTCACCGAACTCAACCAAGCTTTTGAGCGCTTTGTCCCCCGTCAATTCCTCCAATTCTTGAATAAAGAAAGTATTATTGATGTTAAAGTAGGCGACCAAGTTCAACAGGAAATGTCGGTACTCTTTTCCGATATTCGCGACTTCACAACTTTATCGGAAAGTATGAACCCTCAAGACAATTTCAAATTTATTAATTCCTATTTGTCTCACATGGAGCCAGCCATTATTGAAAACCAAGGATTTATTGATAAATATATTGGCGATGCAATTATGGCTCTATTTAGTGGCGAGGCAGATAATGCAGTGAAAGCAGGAATTGATATGCTGCGTCGTCTTACCGAATACAATCAACATCGCACCGCTTCTGGACACGTGCCGATTCAGATTGGCATTGGCATCAATACAGGTTCTTTAATACTCGGTACGGTTGGGGGAAAAAACCGGATGGATAGCACGGTAATTAGCGATGCAGTGAATTTAGCCTCGCGGATAGAAAGCTTGACTAAAAAATATGGGATTTCGCTGTTAATTAGTCACAAAACTTTCCAGTCTTTGCCAGATTCTAACCAGTATGCTATCCGTCTTATCGATCGCGTAAAAGTTAAGGGAAAATCAAAAGCGGTATCGATTTTTGAAGTTTTCGATGCCGATCCGCCTGAGACTTATGAGGGCAAGGTAGCCACGAGAACGCTATTTGAAGAAGCTTTGATACTCTACCATTGGCAAAAGCTTAGAGATGCTGAACAATTATTTGCTGAGTGCCTGCGCCGCAATCCTACAGATAAAGCAGCTCAAATTTATCAACAGCGCTGCACTCAACCCGATTAGGACTAGGCAAAAATAGAAGGTTGGTGCAACCTAGGGCAA
Organism: Trichocoleus sp. AS-A1; assembly: GCF_039962015.1. NCBI lineage: Bacteria > Bacillati > Cyanobacteriota > Cyanophyceae > Leptolyngbyales > Trichocoleusaceae > Trichocoleus > Trichocoleus sp. AS-A1. The sequence goes on from NZ_JAMPKG010000003.1 coordinate 14,516, forward strand.
CTCTGAGTTGGAATTATTGATATGTATAGGTTTCAGCCTTTGTCTCTTTACTGATGAATGATACCCGTTTTCACCGCTTGTTATCGCTCTTTTGTCACTCTCGCCTGAGCGAAAGCTGAAACCCTTACACCAAGCTAGGTTTAGCATTTGAGCCTATGACATGAGTTTCTATCAGGCAAGCGATCGCTAGATTGTCCATTGAGTAGGGCTTTCATCCATTGGCTACTATTTTTATTTTCCTGGAGTGACACAAGAGCGATATATTAGAGCGATCGCTCTCTTCGGCTTTTGTTATGGAGGATTGACGCTGAATCTTGCGATCGCAGTGGGCATTATTCACACCCTAGAAGAAATTGCGATGACGTTAATCCTTCCTCAGTGGACTGATGATGTATTAAGTATCGTTCATACACTCTCGACTGCACCAATCTTACTGAAGAGAAAGCGATGCTGTGAAAGCCACCGCTACTTGATAGCACCTTGTATTATAGTATCCGTGCTAAAAACATCCAGCCCATGATACTAGAGGTTGCAATCCTTGATGTTAAGCCCAGTATGGTTAATGAGTTTGAAACGGCTTTTAAAACAGCTTCAACCATCATTGCCTCCATGCCAGGGTACATCTCTCATGAACTCCAACGTTGCTTAGAAACCACGAACCGCTATATTCTACTTGTGCGCTGGCATTCGTTAGAAGATCACACCATTGGGTTTCGACAATCGCCAGAGTACCAACAGTGGCGTTCCTTGTTGCATCACTTCTATGACCCGTTCCCAACAGTGGAACACTATGAGGTCGTTGCTTTTCGCTAGCCATCTACCCGACGAATTGGAATTTGGATTTCACTGCGCTTGGCAGGTTCGGGGACATAGGGAGCATCGTAGAAGAAGCGGCGAGGTGAACCGACGACAGTCCACTCCGGGTGCTGCGCTAACCACTCCCGTAAGCGCTCTATGTTCTTTTGGTAGCTTACGTAATCGTAACTGCCTTTTAGCCCAAGCCTGACGACTGTCATGGGTGCAATATCTTCTACCTGAATGTTTTGTGCAATCTCAGAAGGGTAGATGTCAGTGCTGCGGTAGAGGAATGAAACAAGTGCTTCACCCCGTTCATTGGATGCGCCCATCTCACTGGCTTCTAGGGTGTTAACTGGATAACGGGTTTCTACCGGAGCCGTCATGGAGATATTGTTAGAGCTGATGTGGCGATAGAGAGGGTCAAAAGCTCTATTAGCTGCCATTGAGAGTTCTCCTGAATAGCGAACTGTGGCAGAACGGTATGCGGGATATTGTTTGACTTCAATTTGCCCTTCTGGTGTTGGAGGTGGAAATCCTTCTGGCAAGGGAGCGGCGGTAGCACTGTAGGCGAAAAATGCGATCGCAACTACTACCAGGATTCCTACGGGGAATAATATGTTCTCTAGCTTCACAGGGAACCTCAGAAATTCATCCTATTCTCAGTCTGGCAGTTTTTCATGCGAGCAGGGTTTCACCTTCCTTGCACAGCGCAATCATGCGATCGCAATTCCCTCTCGACACAGTACCTATCTTACCTTTACCCATCAGCTCCGAACCTAAGGAATAGCGTGTCTATAACACGATTGCCTAAATCAATTAGCCTCAGCTATGCTAGCGTCAAGCTATTTGCCACGTCATCTCCTGACCTGCCCGTAAGGGCACAAGTCCGGATTCAGTAAATGGCAATTCATCGGGAACGCGCCAGGTCGTTCTGGTCAAGGTAATCTGTTCGGTATTGCGCGGAAGTTGATAAAAATCTGGCCCATAGAAGCTAGCGAAAGCTTCAAGTTTATCGAGTGCATCAACGCTCTCAAAAGCTTCTGCATATAACTCCATAGCATGCAGAGCCGAATAGCAACCCGCACAGCCACAGGAACTTTCTTTGCCATTGCGGGGATGGGGGGCGCTATCGGTGCCCAGAAAAAACTTAGGATTGCCAGAGGTTGCTGCTTGCAAAAGCGCCAAGCGATGCTCCTCGCGCTTCAAAATTGGCAGGCAATAGAAATGGGGGCGAATGCCACCTTGAAATAGGATATTGCGGTTAAACAATAGATGTTGTGGCGTAATCGTTGCAGCGATATTGTTGGCAGACAGGACATACTGCACAGCATCTGAGGTGGTAACGTGTTCAAGCACCACGCGCAGGTTGGGAAATCGCTGCTTGAGAGGGATCAAATGTTGCTCGATAAACGCTTTCTCGCGATCGAACATATCAACATCTTGATCCGTCACTTCCCCGTGCAGTAATAAAGGCAGGTCTACCTGCTGCATCGCTTCAAAGACGCGATCGCACTGCCGAATGTCCGTCACACCGAAGTCTGAATTGGTCGTTGCACCGGCTGGGTAGTACTTTACCGCTTTGACAAACTGGGATTTTTTAGCTCGGATAATTTCTTCGGGGCTGGTGTTGTCGGTGAGGTAGAGCGTCATCAGTGGCTCAAAATGTTTGCCAGCCGGAATCGCTGCAAGGATGCGATCGCGATAGGCCGCAGCATCCGCTACCGAGCGTACTGGGGGCTTCAAGTTCGGCATGATGATAGCGCGGGCAAACTGACGCACCGTATGGGGCAGAACCGCTTTCAGCGCTGCACCGTCACGTAGATGTAGATGCCAGTCGTCGGGTCGGGCGATCGTAAGCTTTTGCATCTTTCAATTATAAAACTGCGAGTGCTTTAGCAAGGAAGACACAAGCTAACAACGCCCAGGCACACTGCCTACCAACAGATAATCGGTTTGATGCAGAGGTTACTTGCGGCAGGTGATGGTCACTGCTAGCCTACTTTTATACCCCGCGCTAGAGCAGTAAGCCTTTACCTTCCTTTCGTAGCTATGAGCAACGACGCGATCGCACTTTATGAACCAATCAACCTTCTGAAACAGGTTGACGAAGATATTTGGATCGTAGATGGTTCCATCGTGCAGATGGCAATGTATGGAGCAAAGGTGCCCTTCCCAACCCGAATGACGATTGTGCGACTGAACACTGGTGACCTATGGTGCCATTCACCAACAGAATTGACTCCAGAACTGAAAGCTCAAATTGACTCCCTCGGTTCACTGCGCTACCTCATTTCGCCCAACAAAATCCATTACGCCCATATCGGTGCTTGGGCTAGCGCTTATCCAGAAGCTGTAGCATGGGCATCTCCAGGTGTTCGCGATCGTGCCGCACAGCAGAAAATTGCCGTGGATTTTGATGCTGACTTGGAAGATGAACCACCACGTGAGTGGGTAGCAGACCTAGACCAATTAATCTTTCGTGGCGGTCGATTTATGGAAGAAGTCGTCTTTTTCCACCGCAAGAGTGCCACTCTCATCCTTGCCGATCTCATCGAAAACTTTGAACTAAATAAAGTAAGTCAGCAGTTGCATTGGCTACTTAAATTAGGGGGTGTTGCCGATCCGGATGGAAAACTCCCATTGGATTTGCGAATGACATTTCTCGGGAAAAAGGAACAGGCACGTAGCTGCTTACAGCGAATACTTCAGTGGAACCCTGAAAAAGTTATCCTATCCCACGGTCGTTGGTATGAGAATAACGGTACTGCTGAGTTACGGCGTGCTTTTCGCTGGCTTGAATAACGTTTAGACGACAGCAAGCTGACACTTTAATGAAGCGGATAGTGTAAAGGATCTCATGCTTAGTTTCACTTGTATCTACCGTCGCTCACTTTTGCCGTTAGCCAGCAAGCATTTAGGGCGTTATTGGACTAAATTGTATAACTGAACGTATTGTGAAGGGCTACGTTAAGCATTTCTAAAAGCATTTAATATCGTTTGCATTACTTTTTCTGAGCCTCTTGCTTAAAGCTTATTGTCCTTCAATTTATTGGGTTGCCTAAAACGATTTTTACCAGCAATACGCAGGAGCCGCAAGAATTTTGGACATTCAAAATGGTTAGGCGCAGTGCAAGCTGCTGCGTGGCGGAGACCATCGCGCATCGCAGTCAGTTCTTTAATCTTTTTATCCAACTCATCTGCCTTCGCTAAAAGCAGCGTTCTATTGATTTCAGGGACTTCAGGCGTAAACATTTCACGAATCTCATCGAGTGAGAAACCGGCGCTACGCCCCAAGGAAATCAAAGCGAGCCGTTCTATGATATTAGTATCAAAAAGCCTGCGTAAGCCATTTCTGCCGTTCGACTGGATCAGCCCTTTTTCCTCATAAAATCGTAGCGTTGAGGTCGGTAATCCAGAAGCCTTTGAGACCTCAGTGATATCCATGATTTTCTTGGTGCAACGACTGCTTGACTTCAAGTCAACTTGAAGTTGTATCGTATATTCAAACACAAATAAGCACAAGGCTGACGGAATTCAGTTTGTGGCAAGTGATGGATACCTTGAGCAATGAAGGCGTTGATATGGAAGCAAGTTTTTGGCAGCAAAAATGGGAAGCGGGAGATATTGGTTTTCACCAAAGTGAGGCAAACCCATTCCTCGTCGAACATTTTGAAAAATTAAATGTGGCGAAGGGCAGTCGTGTATTTCTACCGTTGTGTGGCAAGACGCGCGATCTTGCATGGTTGCTTAATTGTGGTCATCGAGTGATTGGTGCAGAGTTAAGCGAACTCGCAATTAACGAATTGTTTAACGACCTGGGAGTCAAGCCAAAAATCTCCAGAGTTGGTAAATTAACCCACTACTCCGCCAAGGATATCGACATCTTTGTTGGCGATATTTTTGATGTGTCTGCTGAAGTTCTTGGGCCGGTTGACGCGGTATATGACCGCGCAGCGTTGGTTGCAATGCCTGAAAATAGGCGTCATCAATATACGTCACACTTGATGGAAATCACCCACGCGGCACCGCAGTTGCTGATTTCTTACGAATACAATCAACAACTCATGGATGGCCCTCCATTCTCAGTCGGTGAAGCAGAAGTAAAACACCATTATGCGTCTGCTTATCAATTGAACTCTGTTGAAAGCAGGGAAATCACTGGTGGATTAAAGGGAAAAGTTGCAGCAATTGAGAGGATTTGGTTGCTCAAAAGATTCTAAAAAGTTAGGTTGATATGCTGAGTATTGAATGGATGTTGTTGTACATCTTGTTGGGTTTCTTTGTCGGTTTTATGGCAGGCTTACTGGGGGTTGGTGGCGGTGGAATACTCGTTCCCCTGCTAGTATCCATTTTTAGTAACCACGGTATCAGTGCAGATAACGTCGTTCATTTGGCGTTAGGAACAACATTGGCTTGCACGATCATTTCTTCAATCGCAAGTATTCGCGCCCATGCTGCTCAAGGAACTGTATTGTGGAAGGTGGTTTACGGGATGGCACCCGGCATTGTGGTGGGTGCCTTTCTGATTACCCGCATCGCCGCCAAGGTCAACTCAGCTTACATCGCTATATTCTTTGCGCTGTTTATGGCTCTGGTCGCGGGTCAGATGTTTCTAAATTGGCGACCAAAAGCTAGCCGAAAGCCGACTAAGTTACGTGGCTTATTGCTAGCGGGAACAGGCATTGGATCGGTATCCGCTCTTGCTGCGGTGGGGGGTGGTTTTTTAACAATCACTTACCTCAGCTATCAGAATATGGAGATGAAAAAGGCGATTGGTACTTCATCTGCAATTGGATTTCCCATTGCGATCGCAGGTACTGTTGGGTACATGATGAGTGGCTGGTCTCAAACGTTGAGCCTTCCCTATACGATTGGCTTTATCTATGTGCCAGCTTTTTTGGTAATCGCGATCGCAAGTTCGATTGCGGCTCCCTATGGTGCTCGCTACTCTCATCGTTTACCTGAGACTCATTTGAAGAAGATATTCGCCGTTCTCTCGCTCATTCTGAGTATAAAGATGCTTTTCTCAGTTGTTTAGTGTTGACCTAAAAGTGTGTTCCTAATTAGTGGGCAGATGCTGTGACCGCCAGTAGGATGGGGACAGAGTGACCTGTTCATCGCTCCACCTAGCTCTAGACGCTGATGCATACCTACACGCTGTCGGGCACTGATTTGAGAGTTTCGCGAGTTGCCTATGGCTGCATGAATATTGGCGGCACTTGGGATGATACACCGCTTTCTACAGATGTGAGGGAAAGTGCATATCGGGCTATTCAGGCAGCTCTGGAAACAGACATTACCCTGTTTGACCATGCAGATATTTACACGCGGGGCAAGTCAGAGCAGGTGTTTGGTGATGTGCTCAAAGCCTCGCCAGGTTTGCGTGAGCAAATTGTGCTTCAGTCGAAGTGCGGTATTCGTTTCGCGGGAGATCCTCAGCCAAGCGACCCCCAGCGCTACGACTTTAGCTATGAGCACATCGTCGCGTCAGTGGAAGGCAGTTTGCAAAGACTGCAAACCGACTACCTCGATATTCTGCTGCTGCATCGCCCCGATCCGCTGGTAGAAACCGAGGAAGTCGCGCGAGCCTTTGATGCCTTGCAGACATCGGGCAAGGTGCGCCACTTCGGGGTCAGTAATCATACAGCGGGGCAGATTGAGCTATTGCAAAAGAGCGTGGGGCAACCGCTGCTGATCAATCAGGTGGAGCTAAGCCTGTTGCACTCGTATTTGATTGACGAGGGCATTGTTGCAAACATGTCTGGCGTCAGCTCGGCCTTGGCAACCGGAACGCTGGACTACTGCCGCAGCCACAACATCTTGATACAGGCCTGGGCACCGCTGGCAGGTGGCAAGCTTTTCAAACCCAAGGCAGAGGCAGATTCGGCGTTGAGCAAGATGGCTCCGCTGGTGGGTCAGTTGGCTGAAGCAAAGCAGACAAGTCGTGAGGCCATTGTTCTTGCTTGGCTGTTGCGCCATCCTGCGGGCATTCAACCGATTGTGGGGTCAACTAAGCCAGAACGGATTGCAGCGTGCGCTTTAGCCGATGAAGTCGCTTTGACGCGGGAAGAGTGGTACTCGTTGTTTACAGCAGCGAGGGGTGGGCGGGTTCCCTAAACAGGGGTGGAGCCGATGCTCTCGGCGGGAATTGCGATCGCACGCTGAGCAGCGGAGCACTCCTCATGCTGCATGTCCGCCCTCTATTATGCAATGCCTATCTTCGCGACGACGGTGAGGCATAGGCGACCTTCTAATATTTGAGTTAATTTTGACCGCTTCACAAAATAATTTACAGTCTCAGGTGCCGCTTACTCAGTATTAGCACAACTCTCAGTATTATTTCAAATTGTAAGGATTTTTACTAAGTTTAGATAGTTTGTGGGCAGCTTAATTAAGCTGAAACATAACTGTTAACTTAAAACTATAAATGTTTGACTTTCATTCTCCTACAAAACAAGGCTCTCAGAGTCAAAAATCCTTATCTTCTCAAGCTAAAACGAAAAAATCACTTGCTCGTCGAACACTTATTCAAATTGCGTTTAGTGTTACGGCTGTTATTGTTGGCTCAACAGCGATTAGCTACTTTCAGATTGTTTCTACTCTCAAGTCGCAGACGTTAGACCAACTCAAGAGTCATGTAATAGAGCGAGGTCAACGAGAACAAAGTATCTTTTTAATGGCAGAAGATAACCATGCCATCTTTAAGGAGGAGTGGCTACGACGCTTGGAAAATACTGATAGCGAAGGCGTGAAAGCTCGCTTCGATCAGCTATTTGTGCGTTTTCCCGATGGGGCAACCCGCAATCGCCCCAACTTGTTCGATGGCAAACGGCAAGCAGGCGTGTTCATTGATAAGCCAGTTCTAATCAATGATGACATTCGCCGTCGCGTAGTAACGTCCTACGATTTAATCAATGCCTATGGTCCACCCTGGCATAATCGCTTTCCGGATCTCTACCTGAATATGCCAGAGAATATTGCTGTTATTTACTGGCCTGATTATCCAACATGGGCACAGGATGCCCCCGTTGGCTTTGACTTATCCAAGGAAGAATATGTGTGGGTTGGTGACCAGAAGCACAATCCAGCCAGAGAAACGGTTTGGTCGGGGGCTCAAATCGATGGGGTTGCTAAAATCTGGATTCTTTCTTGTGTAACGCCTATCTACTCTAATGACAGAATCATCGGTACTCTTGGACAGGATGTATTACTGAATGATTTATTTAAGCGAACGATCGAGGAGCACATTGAAGGCGGTTATAACCTAATTTTTCGAAAAGATGGTCGCCTGATCGCTCATCCGCAATTGATGGAGCAAATTCAGCAACAAAAAGGTGAGTTTAAAATTCTTGAATCAGGAGACACTCAGCTAAAACGTATTTTTGAGGCGGTCACAAATAAAGCAACCGATCAAGTCGTCATCGATAATCCGAACGAGAGCAATTACTTAGCTGTCACTACGCTACAGGGACCTGATTGGTACTTTGTTACCGTTTTACCCAAAGCAATTTTGGCTGAAAAAGCGATCTCGCTAGCTCGCTTTACGTTGTTTCTAGGCTTTGGCTCCCTCATGATTGTTGTAGCAATTGTGTTTTGGGTTTTACGTCGGCGCATTGCAACTCCTTTAGAAGAAATCACTGTTGCAACGAATCGAATTGCCAATGGAGAGTTTCAGGTGGTTCTTGATGACAGCAGCCAAGATGAGTTAGGTCGGTTAGCACAGGCATTCAACACAATGATCCGAGAGGTCGCCGCTAAAACGACAGAATTGGAGGCTAAAACGACAGAATTGGAGGCTAAAACGACAGAATTACAGAGAAACCTGGAGCAGCAGGCTATTTCGGTCAATCAGACGACTGCCACAATGGATGAGTTAAATACCTCTTCTCGGCAAGCGGCTGAACAAGCTGAAGCGGCTGCAACTGGAGCGCGCCAAGTTCTCATATTGATTGATGATAGTGAGCAAAAGAACGGTTCTGGAACTGCTTCTAGCTTAAAAGCGAAGGTCGAACAAATTGGAGAACAAATCTTACACTTTAGAGATCAAACGACTCAAATCAATGCGATTTCTAACTTAGTTAGTGATTTAGCTAACCAAACGAACATGTTGGCACTCAATGCGGCGGTCGAAGCAGTTCGGGCAGGCGAAAACGGTAGGGGCTTTGCTGTTGTGGCTGCTGAGATTCGAAAACTAGCGGATAGAAGCCGTAAATCGGCTGAACAGATTAGTGAACTGGTAGCCAGTATTCAAAAAGCGACGAAAGCTACTGTGGCAGTATCCGATGAAGGCCGTAAAACCGTGGAAGAGATCGTAGATGCAGTCAATACGATTACAGTGAATAGTCAGCAAATCTCTCTAACGGCTAAACAACAGTCGAGCGGAATTCAGCAAGTTGTCAGTGCGATGAATGCTTTGAGTCAAGCTGCAAACCGTGGATAGTCCCAATTAATCCCAATGGAGTGAGCATTTCCAGGCCAGTATTGAATCTGGTGAAGCTTTAGGGAGAACTCCGATTGGAGAAGTTACTGTGGCGTATTTGGAGGTGAATAGCCCTGCTCAAGTAGTAGCACGACAACTATGGATTCGTTTGGGTTTGTTCCATAACTACGCGGTACAACAACGCCCATGCACCCGCCGAACATCAAAATTGATTAGTTGGAATCACAAAGTTATCTGTATCGGCTCAACTGTACCGTTATGCTGCTGAGTCTTCGGTAAAGAGGCAACCAAAGGGCTATCTGTCGATGTTCAGGATTGAATTATTTTGAGGTTTCGGTAGGGCGGCAGGTGTTGGGTGTCTGCGGAGCGGTTTAGGCTTTATTGTGGTGCTCAGACCCTTTACCAACTTGATCGGAGGACATCAACGTGACTGATGAACAACATTCCCTGCTGAAAGCATCAGACATCAATTCAATGGATGCGTTTGAGTTTCATCATCCGCTTAACCCCAATTCAGAAATTTATTTACGGTTCCTTGGGCGTGCTGCCGGTCTTAAACGCATTGGTGTAACAATAGCTCGTGTACCATCAGGCAAGGAATCCTTCATTTTCCACGCTCACCAAAATGAAGAAGAATGGGTTTACATTTTGTCGGGTCGAGGTATTGCGGAAATTGGAGATGTGGAGTACGAAGTCGAACCAGGAGACTTCATGGGCTTTGGGCTACCTCAACAACCCCATCATCTTCGTAATCCATTCGATGAAGACCTTGTATATCTGATAGGTGGAGAAGCAGGACGCTTAGATGTTGGCGTTTTTCCTCGGCTTGGTAAACGAGTGATTAGGGATGATGAGTCCGCCTACATATTTGATGAGTCAGCGCTTCAACTTTTTTGGAGCAGCAAGCAATCTACTGAGGATTGATATCTGTTGGAGCGATCGCGGCATAACAACCCTAGTGCAGCGGCCACTTGTGGAGTTAAATAAAGTGTTGGCAACCGCTGACCAAGAGCGTTAGGCTGAAATTTGTTCTAAGTACAGCTAGGGTTCATAGAAAAGACTTGAGGGATCACAAAATGCAAAGCCAGAATATAGATTTAATCCGAACCCTCTTTCAAAGCCGCTTAGCGACTCTTGAGCATCTCTTGAAGTCAGCTCAGACTCATTTTTGTGATGACGAGTCGTTTCTTCAAAAGCGCATTGCAGCTGATATGTTTCCCTTCGGTACACAGATTGCTTTCACCTGCAATCAACCACGCAACTTTGCTCTCTGGTGTGATGGCAAACCTGCGAATAATCTAGATCCAGACGTCATAGCTCTCACACAGGCATACGAACACATAGCAAACACTAAGGAACTTCTTTTGGGTGTTAACGCTGAAGATGCAAAGCTAGCTGAGGTGACGCGCATTAACTTGAGTCAGGACCTCTACGTCGAGTTATCTGGTAATGCCTACGTGAATGAATTTTTAATTCCAAACTTTTACTTCCATATGGTCACAGCTTACGATATTCTTCGCATGACTGGTGTACCAATTGGAAAACGAGATTACATGCTGCACTTGGTGCCATTAATCAGAAAGAATGAGGCCTAACTATTTAAATGCAGCGGACGGTCAAGAGTCACTCGCTCTAAATTCGGGATTATTGCCGCCACTGATTTGAGCTGTTATGCTTCGGAACCAGCAGCGACGTACATCAAGAGGTTAAATCTACTCTGTATGCAACTCCACGCAATGCTGTGAACAGCCGTTGTGTATTCGATTTTCTGGGTGTTCTAGGTTATGCTAACGCTCGTACAATTGGGCACCAACAAGAACCCAATTGCAGATTTTTAAGCAGCTTTGGCATCAGGGCCTAAAAATGAGAGCGGCACTTCAACTTGACTTGAAACGCCGCTCTCATTTTCGTCTGTGGCTTTTACCCACGTTTAAAATTGCCGCATATTAGCGTAGCCTCGACCTCTGAGCAGCTGATGATCGGTTGAATTTACGCTTAGAAACCCCTAGCAGAGCTTTTCGCTAAGACTGAGCGAAGGTCATAGCGATCGCGGTTCATCACCTTGTCCCACGCTGCTACAAAGTCATTCACAAACTTCTGCTGCGAGTCCACACATCCGTAGACTTCTGCAAGGGCGCGGAGCTGAGAGTTTGAGCCGAAGATCAGGTCAACACGGGTCGCAGTCCACTTCAGGTCGCCTGTTTTGCGATCGCTCCCCTCGAACTCATACTCATCTTCAGAGGTCGCCTTCCACGTCGTACCCAGGTCGAGCAGGTTCACGAAGAAGTCATTGGTCAACGTCTCTGGGCGATGGGTAAAGACGCCGTGCTTAGACCCTCTATAGTTCGCACCCAAAACGCGCAAGCCGCCCAGGAGAGCCGTCATTTGAGGGGCTGACAGGGACAGCAATTGCGCCCGATCGACCAGCAACTCCTCAAGCGATTCGCTATGTTTGCCGCTCGTGTAGTTGCGGAACCCGTCCGCCGTCGGCTCAAGTGGAGCGAAGGATTCTACATCCGTTTTCTCTTGCGATGCATCCGTGCGTCCCGGTGTAAAGGGAACCGTCACGTCATGACCGGCATTTTTCGCCGCTTGCTCAATGCCCGCGCATCCGCCCAGAACGATCAAGTCAGCGAGCGAAACCCGCTTTCCGCCAGACTGCGAGCTGTTGAACTCCTGTTGAATTCCCTCTAGGGTTTGCAGCACCGTTGCCAGTTGGGCTGGCTGGTTGACTTCCCAATCCTTCTGCGGCGCAAGACGAATGCGCGCCCCATTCGCGCCACCGCGCATATCGGAGCAGCGGAAGGTCACTGCCGACGCCCAAGCGGTCGAAACCAGTTGGGAGACAGACAGCCCCGAAGCTAAAATCTTGGCTTTGAGAGCGGCTATGTCTTGCTCGTCAATCAATTCATGATCGACTGCGGGGATGGGATCTTGCCACAAGAACTCTTCCTGAGGAACCTCCGGGCCGAGATACCGCGATCGCGGTCCCATGTCGCGGTGCGTCAGCTTGAACCACGCCTTGGCAAACTGCTCTGCGAACTCATCCGGGTTGTCGTGGTAACGCTTCGCAATCTGGTTGTAGATGGGGTCCATCTTCATGGACATGTCCGCCGTGGTCATCATGGGGGCGTGCCGTTTCGACGGATCGTGTGCGTCGGGCACCGTACCCGCACCAGCATCGCCCTTAGGCTTCCATTGCCACGCGCCAGCGGGACTCTTCGTCAGCTCCCAGTCATATTTGAACAGGGTTTCAAGATAGCTGTTGTCCCACTGCGTCGGCGTGGGGGTCCATGCGCCTTCGATACCGCTGGTGATCGCATCGACACCGACACCCGTGTTGAAGGCGTTCTTCCAGCCGAGGCCCTGATCGATAATGGTGGCACCCCCAGGATCGGCACCTACGTGCGTCGCCTCGCCCGCACCGTGACATTTGCCAAAGGTATGTCCACCGGCGGTGAGCGCGACCGTTTCTGCATCGTTCATCGCCATCCGAGCAAAGGTCTCGCGAATATCGCGCCCTGAGCCGATCGGATCGGGTTCGCCGTCTGGTCCTTCCGGGTTGACGTAGATTAGGCCCATCTGAACAGCGCCGAGGGGATTCAGGAGGACGCGATCGCCTTCGTAACGCTCATTGCCGAGCCAAGCTTTCTCAGAACCCCAGTAGATGTCTTCTTCTGGCTGCCAGACATCCACGCGCCCACCAGCAAAGCCCAACGTTTTGAAGCCCATCGATTCCAAGGCGCAATTGCCTGCGAAGATCATCAGGTCAGCCCACGAAATTTTCTTGCCGTATTTCTGCTTGATGGGCCAAAGCAACATGCGCGCCTTGTCGAGGTTGGCATTGTCAGGCCAACTGTTGAGGGGTTCAAACCGCTGGCTACCCGAACCCGCGCCGCCGCGACCATCGCCAATCCGATATGTGCCGGCGCTGTGCCAAGCCATCCGGATGAAGAGCGGCCCATAATGACCGTAGTCGGCTGGCCACCAGTCCTGGGAGGTGGTCATCAGCTCGTAGATATCTGCCCTCAAGGCAGCTAAGTCAAGACTCTTGAATTCCTCAGCGTAGTTGAATTCCTCACCCATAGGATTGGCCTGGGGTGTGTGCTGGTGGAGGATGCTCAGATTCAAATAATTCGGCCACCAGTCTCGGTGTGACGGCCTATGACGAGGCTGAGATTTCTGACCGCCGCCCGTAAACGGGCATCCGCTTCCGCTGCTCATACTATTTTCCTATCAAGATGTGTGGGTCGATTTTTTGATGTACTGCGGGTATTGCCAACAAATAGCACATAGTAATTACTCGAATAATCGATGAACAAATAATTGAAGAGAAATATAATCAACGTTATGATTTGAAACAATGAATTTGTGATTTGCAACAATTAGTGAGTTACCAATAAACCAAGAGTGCGATCGCGTTAGCGAAGTGGGGCGTAGTCCAGCGCTGCTGCATTCGCCCTACAGCCCTCCCTTGCCTCCTACAGCAGGCGTTACCGAAGGCTAGTGCAGATCGCAACTCTATTAGGTTTGTTAAGTCACTACCACAGCGTACTCATTGCGATCGCACTGATTGTTCATTATGGAATTGGATCAAACTTTGCCGTAGGTTGAGTTTCCTTCTGTCAACCCAACCTACGGCAAGGGGCGATCGCACTAGACGGACAAGAGTGTCAGTTATGATGCAAGTATTGCCTGCCACAGAGGAATATCTACCGTTACGATTAGTTGACGCCTAGATAAAGTGGAGCTAAGCGCTATGAAAAATACTGCCCAGATTACGGGTTTTCATGCTCATATCTACTTCGATACCTCCAGTCGTGATGCGGCGGCGCGTGTACGTGAAGGATTGGGCGCGTCTTTTGAAGTGCATCTGGGGCGTTGGCATGACAAGCCCATTGGTCCACACCCAAAGGCAATGTATCAAGTTGCATTCTTACCAGAGCAATTTGGCAAGGTTGTCCCCTGGTTAATGCTCAATCGTGAGGGATTGGATATTCTCGTCCACCCCTCAACAGGCGATGATGTGGGAGACCACACCGATCGTTCTCTGTGGTTGGGAGAGAAGCTAGAGCTGAATATCGAGATCCTAAGGGCGATTGGAATCCGCTAATAATTAGACAGCTAGTGGCGATCGCAGTTATCTATCTCCCCTAATAAGGGTGTTATGGGGCGATCGCACTCCTATTCACAAAGTGAAGGCTATCCCCATTTTCACACCTCTCTCCCAGTTCGACACTTAAACTGAGAGCGATCGCCCAGCATCTGATCGTGTACTAGAAGTTGGTTTCCGTAGGCAATTAGCTTGCTTCATTTGTGAGTTGTGACGGTACACTAAACTATCTATTTTGTCTTCGAGCGACAGTAACTCCTCATAATATTCCTAGGTTTCATCCGGTCAATAATTGATTCTTTGCAACGTGCGATCGCTTCTACTAAAAAGGTAAGCAGCTCAGCCCTTCGTAACAAACTTTCAAAAAATAGCTGTAGTGCCAGTAAATCTGGGAATACTTATATAGATTACCGAAAGGTACTAGGGAACCTGAAATTCATCCAAAATTAGGAGTTCCGCTCCCTCACCTAAAACTATTTGCCATCGCAGCAAGGAAACTTCTATTAAGATGAGTAAAATTACGCTTTCAGAGCGCGTGCGCTACGGGTTCGATAATTTCATGGCTAGAGGTACTGTTGCTCTGATTGGCGGATTAGCCTTGACCTCTCTAGCCTTTATCTTTTTAATGGGGTTCTTGGTCAGCATCACCGGAGTTGCGCCGGAAGGAAGCGATCGCCTTCATCCTCTAGAAGCGATTTGGAGCGTTTTCATGCGGACTCTAGACTCAGGCGCAATGGGCGGCGATACAGGCTGGCTATTTCGGTTTGCGATGCTCTTTGTCACCTTTGGCGGTATCTTCATCATCAGTACCCTAATCGGCATTCTCAGTAGCGGCATTGATACGAAGCTAGAAGACTTACGGAAAGGACGTTCCCGTGTCGTTGAAACCGATCACATTGTAATTTTGGGTTGGTCGCTGCAAGTATTTACCCTCATCTCAGAACTCACCCTTGCTAATGCCAATCGACCCGGTACTTGCATTGTCATTCTCAGTGAAGAGGACAAAGTACAGATGGAAGATACCCTTTCTAATATCTTGGGTAAACGTTCCAAAATTCGCTTAGTTTGTCGCACGGGTAGTCCCAGCAATATTACTGATTTAGGGATGGTTAACGTCCAAACGGCACGCTCAATCGTGATTATAAGCTCATCCAATGCCCATGCTGATATTCAACTCGTAAAAACGCTGCTGGCGATTACCAGTATTCCACGCGGCGTACCCCAGCCTTATCACATCGTTGCTCAAGTTCAAGACCCCAAGAGTTCCGACGTTGTTAGTCTAATCGGACGCAACGACATAGAGGTTTTACTGACGAACGATCTCATCTCGCGGATCGTCGTGCAAACCTGTCGTCAATCAGGCTTGTCAACGGTTTACATGGAGCTACTTGACTTTAGCGGGAATGAAATTTATATCAAAGCAGAACCAACTTTACAAGGAAAAACCTACGGCGATGCGCTTTTAGCCTACAACGATTCTGCGGTACTGGGAATTAAACACGCTGATGAGACGATCCAGCTTAATCCACCGATCGACAGGTCGTTACAACCCAACGAACAACTTGTTTTGATTAGCGAAGATGACAGTACCATTCATCTGTCTCAACTATCTAATATCCCTATCGATCGTCAAGCGATTCAAGTTAAAGAGAAAAATGCGATCGCTGCCGCAGAAAACACCTTAATTTTGGGATGGAATGACCGCATTTCTACCATTATTCAACTACTCGATCGTTACGTTGCTCCCGGCTCCACCGTTACAGTCGTTGCTGAGTTTCCAGAGGCTGAGGTCGTATCAACTGAATCGCTCAACTTACAACAACAGACTGTGCGGTATTCTCAGGGAAATCCTACCGAGCGTCAGGTATTAGAAAGCCTCGACTTAACTAAATACAACCATGTTCTCGTACTCTGCAATACTGACTTAGAACCAGAGCAAGCGGATGCTCAAATCTTGATTACATTGCTTTATCTGCGGGATATTGCCGATCGCTATAAGTGCAATTTTCAGGTTGTCACGGAAATTTTAGATTTGCGAAATCAAGCCTTGGCACAAGTAGCTCGCCCGGATGATTTTGTCATCAGCGAGCAAATTGTTAGTCGGCTGCTGGCTCAAGTTTCCGAACAGAAAAGCCTCAATGCTGTGTTTGCCGATCTCTTTAGTCCTGAAGGCTCAGAAATTTATCTTAAGCCTGTCGGTGAGTATGTTGCGCTCGATCATCCCGTTAATTTTTACACAGTTGTTGAAGCCGCCAAGCAACGTGGTGAATCCGCAATTGGCTATCGTTGCAAAGCGGATGCTAATAATTCAGGTAGAGCTTATGGGGTGACGATCAATCCCAAAAAAGATCAACTGATTACGTTTGCCCCGCAAGATACGATCGTTCTATTAGCGGAAAACTAAATTTCAGTTTCAATCTTTTTGTATTAATGTACGCGATCGCCATTGACTATCTTAAGGATTCCGACCCTATCCTGGGACGACTCATTGACCAAATTGGTGCGTGTCAACTGAACCAGTACGAACTGGAGGGAGACTTGTTCTTTTGCCTATCCCGGTCAATTCTCCACCAACAACTTTCTACCAAGGTGGCTAAAGTCATCCACCAAAGGTTTCTCCAGCTTTACCCAGACACTCTGTTTCCTTCAGCGCAAGATGTCCTCGACACGCCAGATGAAGTCCTTCGCGGTGTGGGGATTTCGCGCCCCAAAATCTCTTATATCAAAGATTTGGCACGTCACGCGCTTGATGGATTGCCCACGCTTGAGGAGTTGGAAGTCATGGATGATGAAGCGATTATCAAGAGTCTGACGCGGGTTAAAGGTATCGGACGCTGGAGTGTGCAGATGCTCCTGATTTTCCGTCTCAAGCGGTGGGATGTTTTGCCTGTGGATGACTTGGGTGTACGTGCAGGTATTCGGAAACTCTATAATCTTGAGGCACTTCCTGAGCGCAAGACTACGGAACGTTTCGGACAAAAGTGGAAGCCTTATTGCAGTATTGCCTCATGGTATTTGTGGCGTAGTTTGGAACTAAAGCTAGTTTGATGACTTGGGTGTACGTGCAGGTATTCGGAAACTCTACAATCTTGAGGCACTTCCTGACCGCAAGACTACAGAACGTTTCGGACAAAAGTGGAAGCCTTATTGCAGTATTGCCTCATGGTATTTGTGGCGTAGTTTGGAACTAAAGCCAGTTTGAGGACTGCTGCGAAAAGGGGGGGAGATGTTTCCGACAGATCCCGACTTCTTTGTTGAAACCCTGATGCGCTGGATAAATTTGATTCAGAAGTCGGGGATCTTGGTTGATTGCTTCATGCCTCTCGTAGGCTAAGGGGCATACAATAAGGGTCAAACCTACTACAGGTTCGCGTCATTACAGATCGTGAGCCAGATTTGCTTCTATAGAGTTTAGATTGAAGGATAAGGGCAATCTGATATCTTTGAAAAGCAAGGAGAGCTTTGCAATGGCTATTTGGCGTCTTTATATAACTGGTCTTCAAGTTCTATGTACTGACAATGATGGATGGCCAGTTACGCAGGTTGTCAATTTAACTACAGATATTCAGGAGAACAACATTATTCGGCTTTATAGAACTGCACCAAGACGTGCTAAGGAGCAACTCCCTGATCTTTGCGATCTCGTTGTAAATCGTATTGAGCGGATAGACAAACAAACAGAAAAGGATTATGGATATCCTGAGTATGATCACATTGAACCTACTTACGAACTAAATTCGGATCAAATAAAATTTTTACAAGACTTAAAGAATGATATTTTAACGAAGCTTCTAAGAGATAGCGAACTAAAGAGTGTCGTTAACAGCTTTATGTCCTTTAGAGAAAAAATAACATTTATTTCTGAGGATATGGCATATATTCGTCACTACGATACAATAGTGCCTCATGAAGAAGCCATGAATATTGTCTCGGCACTTGAAAAATTTTACTCAAGAATAACTTCAACAGAACTTGAAATTTTAACACTAGAAAAAATCAAGCTGGCCCACAAGGAGATAAGTCTTGTTGGAATTTACAAATCGAATAGGATTTTGGATGTTAACAGTTTAATAGAGAAAAGAAATGTATATATTAAATCTAACTCTAATACAATAGGTAGCCTAGAAGTTAGCGAGGAGAAATTAAAGAATTTTCTCCAACTAAATCAGGAGACTGGTTTCGATTTGTTGTCTAAGCTTCTTAATTGGGCTATTCAATCTGAAGATGCTCCACAATTTATTGAAAGAATTGGAAATCTTGATATAGAAAAGCTACAAAAACTTAACGCCTCAATTGAAATAAGCAGTCTAAAAAATGTTTTGTCTGTTTGGGAAAATAATAAACAAAATTCCGAGGAAGAATTTTGGCAGTCTTACTTATCTGAAAATTCATTTGCCTTTTCACAAATTTTTTCTATTCCCATCATTGTCCTTAAAGACAAAGCCTATGTCGGAGGGAAAGGCATAGAAAATATTGGTGGAGGCATTCTAGATTATCTATATACCAACAAAATCACTAAAAATTTAGTATGTATTGAAATAAAAAATCCTCAAACCAAACTTTTAGCCTCTGAATATAGATCTGGCGTTTATAGTATATCCAAGGAAATATCTGGTGCCATTATCCAAGTTGCAAACTACAGAGACTCTCTCACCAAAGAATATTATGCACTTGTTAGAAAATCGAAACATGATTTTGAAGCCTTTAACCCACCCTGTATGGTGCTAGCAGGAAATATAGAAAAAGAACTTATAGATCCTGATAAAAGAAAATCATTCGAGTTATTCCGGAATGGGCTTAAAGATATTGAAATAATTACTTTTGACGAACTATTTACTAAGGTAAAAATGCTGATAGATCTTCTGGAGGGTAATACTCTGGGCTAACCCTTTAGAAGAGAGGCCATATCCGTGCGATCACCTTTGGTACGTTGTGCGCTCGCTTATACTAAAATTCAAACACCAGCATAGGTTGGAGTACCCCCATGTCCTTGGAAGAACTCCAAAAGCAGGTTCGCCAGTTGTCCGTGAGCGATCGCGTAACTTGGTTTTAGCTGTATGTAGGCTTTGGTGCAATCGCAATCCGCAATCATCAAGCGATCGCTCATCCTAAAATTCAGGAGAACAATATTTCCCAGCCACTCGCAGCATCGCTGCCAAACTTTTTTCTACATCAACATCCGTTGTTGCCCAAGACGAAACGCTAATTCGCATCGCCGTCTGCCCTTGCCAAACCGTACTGCCACACCAACAAGTCCCCTCAGCTTGAATATCGGCAATCGCTCGATGCGTCGTTTCTGCATCCCCAAAGGACACTAAGACTTGATTCAACACCACATCGTTGAGAATGGGATAACCAGCCGCATTCAACTCCTTGGCAAAGTGTCTGGCATGGCAACAAGTCCGCTCAATTAAATCTGCCAAACCAGAACGCCCCAGCGATCGCAAAGCTGCCCACACCTCAACGCCACGCGCACGCCTCGATAATTCAGGAGTATAGTCTGACGGGTTGCGCTGCTCACTGACGGTGGGTAAATACTCCGCAGTAATCGCCATTGCCGCTTGCAACGCTTTAGCATCGCGAACAAACGCCAACCCGCTATCATACGGCACGTTCAACCACTTGTGAGCATCTGTCGCCCAAGAATCTGCCTCTTCCATACCAGCGGTGAGGTGCGCCAACGATGGAGCGGCGGCGGCCCAGAGTCCGAATGCGCCGTCTACATGCACCCACGCTCCCACTTCCTTGGCGCGATCGCAAATCTCTCCAACTGGATCGCACGCGCCTGTGTTCACATTTCCCACTTGGGTACAGATAATCGCAGGACGAGTCAGGGTGGGAATGGCATCCGGACGCATCCGCCCCTGTCCATCAACAGGCACTTTCACCACTCGGCTTCGACCTAATCCCAGCAATCCCAACGCTTTCAACAAGCTTGGGTGTACTTCCTCGCTGACGGCAACCGTAATCGGTGGCGCACCAAACAACCCGTCTGCTTCTACATTCCAACCCTCTCGTTCGAGTACGGCGTGGCGGGCAGCGGCTAATGCGGTAAAGTTAGCAACGGTTGCTCCCGTAACGAAAGCACCACCACACTCGGCGGGGAGATGCAGTACGTCGAGGAGCCAGCGCAGAGCTACCTGCTCCAGTAAGGCTGTAGCTGGAGTGATGCGATAGAGTCCACAATTTTGATCCCATGCTGCGGCTAACCAGTTGGCTGCTAAGGCAGCAGGCAAAGAACCACCTGTAACAAATCCGAAGAAGCGGGAACCTGCCTGTGCCACTGATGCGGGTGAGCCAATTTTATCGAGTAGTTGCAAGACGAGTTCAGGTTCGACAGGCTCATTAGGGAGGGGTTCATCAAACTGGATGAGATTAGCGATCGCTTCCTGGGTTGGCGCAACGTTCCGAGCGTCCAAGCCTTCAAGATAGCGAACAGCATATTCAGACGTTGTTTGCAAGAGTTCTCGCATATCCTCTTCCTTCCCTGCACGGGGCTAAACAATCCCGCATAAGCGAGCATAGCGCAGCGCTACTGGAATGATTTTTGGATGCAACAAGCTGCCGTCGCGCCTAAATAGGAATAAGCTGCTCCTTTTACATGGGTTGTTCAGGCAGCGAGAGGGGTTCTTCAGGCAGCGGGATAAACTCGGTTTCGTGTGGAACCCGCTCAAACCGTCCGTTCTTCCAGTCCACTTTCGCTTGCTCAATGCGATCAAGGCGGCTAGAAACAAAATTCCACCACTTATGTCGCTCACCGACAGGTTCACCACCCACCACAATGCAACGAGCGTCAGCTTTCGCACTAATGCTCACAGTCTGATTGGGATTCAGTACAATCATTCGTTGTGGCTCCAGCGGTTCGCCATCTATGCTCAGACCGTTTGTAACGCTGTAGACAGCTTGCTCACTATAGTCCGGAGGCAGCGTGAACTGGGTTCCACTCGGCAGTTGTACATCAAGGTAAATCATCGGCGAGAACGTTTGAACGGGTGATGTGCGACCATACGCCTGCCCTGCAATCAGTGTGATTTCGACACCCCCATCTTGCCAAGCGGGGATGTCAGTCGCTGGGTAGTGACGAAACCAAGGTTCGGTCTCCTCGTGTTCCTCTGGAAGTGCGAGCCACGTCTGGATACCGTGTAGCCGTCTTTCGCGACTCCGAACAGCATTGGGCGTTCGCTCCGAATGGACAATGCCACGACCCGCCGTCATCCAGTTCACTGCTCCGGGATGAATTTCTTGAACAACCTTGAGACTATCGCTATGGAGCAGCACCCCTTCAAACAAGTAAGTCAATGTTGCTAAATTGATATGCGGATGCGGTCGCACATCCATTCCTTGACCCGGTGCAAAGGTAGCTGGGCCGAGATGGTCGAAAAAGATGAATGGTCCAACCATCTGCCGAGTTGCGTGAGGCAAGATGCGCCGAGCCTCAAATCCGCCCAAATCTTTAACTTCGGGTTCAAGAACATCACCAATGCTGTTGGACATAGCAAAGATTACCCCGTAATTCTGACCAACGCCTGATTAATTTTCTAATCTTAGAGCTATATCAGCTTCTTCCTTCTGATTAGGGATACAGATTGTTGATTGCATCTTCTCTACAGCCTGGAGCTACTTACCTCAAATGGGTTATGCCACGCTATTACTAGGAGTTAGATGGCACAGATAACTTTGGTATTCTGAAGTCATTCAAAGCAGTTTTAAAGTGATGACTCAGGTTGTAATTGTCGGGGCAGGACCTGCTGGTGCAACGCTTGCACTGCTTCTCGTCAAACGTGGCATCGCCGTCAAACTGATTGAATCCTCCCGTAACTTCCGGAGAGTTTTTCGCGGTGAGGGACTGATGCCCAGTGGGCTAGATGCTCTAGAGCAGATGGGATTGTCGTCTGTGCTAGAGAGCATCCCTCATCGACCTTTAGATGCTTGGGAAGTTCTGATTGAGAATCGGTTTCTGTTTCGAGTTGATGAGCCAATCGAACCGGGTGGTAAGCCCTGCACCCTCGTTTCACAGCCAGCTTTCCTGGAAGCAGTAATTGACAAGGCAAACACTTATCCCAATTTTGAGTTTATCCCCGGCAGTCCTGTGCAAGATTTGCTGTGGAGCGAGCAACGGGTTTCGGGCGTGAAGCTGGGTGACGAGCGCTCTATTTCTGCGAATCTAGTCATAGGGGCAGATGGTCGGAATTCTGTTGTTCGGCAGCGAGCTAACTTGCCTCTAGAACAACAGTCCGGAAGCTTTGATATTCTTTGGTTTAAATTGGCTGATAGCGATCGCTTGGAATCCGAGAACGTATTTTATTCGATTGTGCGCGATCGCAATGCATTTGGGCTGTTTCGCTCTTCCGAGGGGAATCTTCAGATAGGCTGGGCACTCCATGAAGATGCCCCAATGGGCTGGAAGCAAGCCGATTGGCCTGATATTTTGGCAGAAGCCTCGCCCCCGTGGTTAGCCGAGCATATCCGGACTCATGCGGAAAGTATTGAGCGTCCTGTTCTGTTATCCGTTGTCGTCGGGCGTTGTCCGCGTTGGTATGCACCAGGCTTACTGTTACTGGGCGATGCCGTTCACCCAATGTCACCGATTCGCGCCCAAGGCATCAATATGGCTTTACGAGATGTAATTGTTGCAGCAAATCATCTGGTTCCCCTGTTGCGTGAGGAAGCAACAGATGCAGCAATTGATGCCATTTTCGCACAGATTCAAGCTGAGCGAGAGCCGGAGATTATTCGAGCGCAGCAGCTTCAAAGTCAGGAAGCGGCTCAGGCTGAGCTACTACGTAAAAGCGCACTGTTGCGTTGGGGGGCAAGTCAGTTAGCACCCCTGCTGGGCAAGCTTGTGAGGCACTCTTGGCTCGCTAGGCAGCGCCAGTTGCGCCAAGGGGTAACGCAGATACAGTTAACGGTGTGAAGTACCGCCGCCGGAGATTGGCTTGCCCAGCAGGGGCGCTGATTTCAGATCGGTTTCCACCAGTCGATTTACCGTTTCCAATCCCTCGCCGTCATACAGGATAAAGCAAGCGATCACTTTGACAACGCCAACATACAAAGCATAATGATAAATCGTCTCGCTACAAGCTTGACGACCATCATCAAACAACTATTCCAAAGGTGAGGTAGGTTGCCAACTCGGACCAGCCTTAAACTCATGTCGGAGAAAGTCAATAAAGCATTTTACCTTCGCCGATTGAAAGCGCCCTCGACGGTAAACGACCTGAATCGGTATTGGGTCAGGTTCGTATTCTTTCAGGATGACTTTGACCGATTGATTTTGGAGTTCATCAGTAAACGCCCATATGGGGGAGGTGCCAATGCCAATGTTTGCCAACACGGCTTCACGTAGCGCCATCGAGTTATTGACTTGTAGATTTCCACTCACTGTTACTGTCGTGCCTCGAAAATGCCATTCATTACCCGTAGACTGCCGGGTATAAACAATGCAGTTGTGGTGCAAAAGGTCGGCTGGTACTTGTGGCTCACCAAACTTCTCCAAATAGTCCGCCGATGCGACTGCGACAAATCGGTATGTGCCGAGTGGCTGTGAGATTAAGTTGGGATCGACAAATTTGCCAATTCTGATTGCTAAATCGATACCCTCTCCAACTAAATCGACAAAGTGGTCAGACATCGTCAGGTCAATCTTGATATCCCCATAGCGATCGAGAAATCGTTTCAGGCGAGGGAGTACCTGCATCTGCCCAAACGCAACCGAGCAATTGAGCCGCAATAGTCCAGAAGGGTTCTGCCGTTTTCCCACACTAGACTCGGCTTCAGAGAGTGCTTCGAGAACGGCTTGGCAACGCTCATAAAAGCGCATTCCCTCATCGGTCAAACTCACTTGGCGCGTCGATCGCAGCAGCAATTGCACGTCCAGATAGTCTTCCAGTGCAGCAATCTGTTTGCTAATCGTGGGTTGAGTGGTACCCATCTCTCTAGCAACGGCGGAGAAACTGCCTGTTTCTACGGTTCGCACAAAACTCTTGATGCAGGCGATCAGGTCTGACATGGGGATTGATTCTCAAACGGAATAAATCATATTCCATTTTGCAGTCTTCTCAAACCCGAAGGAATGAAACATGATTAATGTTGTGAGCCAAATCAAGTTTCTCACCTGACAACTCTGAGCTAACCAATAGAACAAAAATCATGATTACAGCAACAGACCTGAAAGCCAACTTTGAAGACATCAAGACCCTGGTTTTACAAGGGAAAGCGATGGAAGCCTTTGAGAAATACTATGGCGAGGATGTAGTGATGCAGGAAAATGAAACGCCTGCCACTGTGGGGAAAGCCGCCAATCGCGCTAGAGAACTGGACTTCTTTTCTAAAGTGACCGAATTTCGTGCAGCAGAACTGAAAGCGGTTGCTTATGGCGAAGACGTGATTATTTCTGAATGGTTTGTCGATTACACTCATTCTGAATGGGGCAACGTCACGCACGATCAAGTGTCTGTACAGAGATGGAAAAATGGCAAAGTAATCCACGAGCGTTTCTATTACGCCGCCTAAACTGCCTCAACGATTTTGATGAATCCGACAACTTGCTAGGACTCGCGAAAACGCTCCGCAGCCTCAATAACCAGTTGTCGGGCTTGCTCCGGTCCGAAGCGACCTTGTGGCTCGAACGTTTTGCCCTTAGCCGCGTTGTACGACACGAAAAAGTGTTCAATCTCGTGGATGAGGTTCTGATTCAGGTCGTCGAGCGTTTTCACGTCATGCTGGTTGCGGGAGTTGGCGGCAACAGCGAGCAAGCGGTCATTGCGATCAGTTTTCCCCTCCTCGGTTTGAAAAGCGCCAAAGCCGCCGATGAGCCGCGATGGGACAAGGCAGCCGACGAAGGCAGGCTCCTCCATCAATACCAGCACGTCGATAGCGTCGCCGTCGTCGGCTAGAGTCGAGGGCACGAAACCGAAGTCGTATGGGAAAAATGCGCCTGCTGCCAGTACGCCGCCCAACTTGTACAACCCGTACTTCTTGTCCCACTCAAATTTGTTACGGCTGCCCTTGGGCGTGTCAATGATGACGTTGAGCGTTTCGGCATCATCTGAGTCAAACGGAGGGAGGTGGAGAGGGTCGGTTGCCATAGTTTACTAGCACGTATCTATTTCTTGCTAGCGATAGCGAAGCGCTGCTGCGTTTGCCTTTGGCGTTGCCGAAGGCTAGCGCAGATCGCACTTATCATATCGCGATCAGTCATCTAGTTTTATGGAGCGTAGGACATAGAGTTCGACTGCATCTGCCCCTTGACCTATCCAAACTTGGATTGCAACTCCATCCGATTTGCTCAAAATTCAGCCTGCCAACCAACCTTAGGATGTAATTCTCGATCTACTTTACCCTGCGGAGTTTATCTACCAGGCTATGCAAACGCCCCTACCCATCTATTGCAACCATCATTTAGCAGAGAGAGTAGGGGCGAATTTATCTAGTCTCAGCGTTAGCAGAGCGAATGTTCGCAGCAGTGGAATCAGCATTGATGGAAATTCAGATGTCTGCTATACGCAATCCTAAATCAATGTGACTTTTCCGGTATCCAGATCGTAACGACCTCCGACAATTTTGAGCTTGTCATCTAGCAATCGTTCCGAAACGATCGTTGAATTTTGTTTTAATTTCTCAATTTGATACCGAACGTTTGCAACTACAGCGTTATCAACCGGATCGCCTGATTCATCTTTTGTCTTAGCGATCGCAGGTTTGATGGCTTTAACAAAAGAATTCATGCTTCCAGGGAGACGTTCCCCCTGGACTGCGGCAGTGACAGCACCACAGCGTTCGTGACCTAAAACCATAATCACAGGAGTACCGAGGATAGCGACAGCGTATTCCAAACTGCCAAGCACTTCTGGAGTCACAATATTTCCGGCAACCCGGATATCAAATAAGTCACCGAGTCCTTCGTCAAACAAAATTTCCGCAGATACCCGCGAATCCGCGCAGGTTAGCAGCGTTGCAAAAGGGTGTTGTGCTTGGGCAATTTCTTTAACCCGTGCCTCTGATTGATCGGGATGTTTAGCCTTGTGTTGCACAAACCGTTGATTGCCCTCCATCAACCGTTTTAGGGCGGCATCAGGGCTGGGAGGCTCAACGGTCGCTGCGATCGCTCGATTTGCTTGCACACCCCAGAATGCACTTCCTGTCACAGCAGCCATCAGTGCTATTCCGCCATTTCCCGTTAAATTCAAGAAATTGCGCCGCCCCATCAACCCATTGTTTTGATTCATCGCTATTGAAGAAGTAAAAGTTGCAGAATAAACGATTCAAAGTTCAAAGCCGAAGCTAGACTTTATTTTTGTTTTTTAGTTTCTTCAGATTTCACAGAAGATAGAAACAGCCACCTTACAACGAAGCAACGCATCTCGTCGAGCGAATTTCCATCGCATCAGAAATGTAACAGCTGCCTCCAAACTTGTTGAGGATTGGTCGAATAATTTCCACAGCACCTTTAAGTTTTTCTGGCGCACAAAATGCGATGACATAGACATTATCCAGCATCGTCATATCTAAATCTTCAGAACCGCCTCTAAGCCCCTGTCCGGCAACATTTCGGATGACTAGGTGCCCGGTTACACCTGATTTTTTTAAACTGTCTAAAATTTTGCCAAGTTCAACTGAATTTGCGATGACTTCTATTCGTTTAACTGAATGCATGATGTTATCTCCAAAGCATCTCAATGCCGTACAGATATACGGGAATTCCGACAATGATGTTGAAAGGAAACGTTACAGCTAGTGCGGTAGAAACGTACAAGCTAGGATTCGCTTCAGGAACCGTTAAACGCATAGCGGCGGGAACAGCAATATAAGAAGCACTTGCACAAAGTACCGCAAATAAGAGCGCGTCCCCCTTGGGCATTCCGATGAATTTTGCAATCAAAATTCCAATGCCTGCATTGAGGATTGGGATTAGTATTGCAAAAGAAATGAGAAAAACGCCCGTTTTTTGCAAGTCCTTAATCCTTCTAGCTGCAACCAACCCCATGTCGAGCAAAAAGAAGGTCAGGATACCGTAGAACAATCCCTGAGTAAAGGGTTCCAAAGTGTGCCAACCGCGTTCTCCAGTTAGGACTCCGATGATCAGGCTACCAACCAGCAGAAATACGGAGCTATTCAGGAAGGCTTCTTGCAACACTTCGGGCCAGGAAAAGTCCCGATCTCCCTGGCTGGGTGTGAATAGATTGACCAGAATCAGCCCGACGATGATAGCCGGAGATTCCATAAGCGCTAGGGCTGCAACCATATAACCATCATAATCAATCCCCAACTCGGTCAAAAAAGCTCCTGCCGTGATAAAAGTTACGGCACTGATGGAGCCATAAGTCGCGGCGATCGCTGCTGCATCGTAGATATCCAGCTTCAGCTTCAGGATAAAAAAGGTATAGATCGGGACGGCACACGCCATCAATACGGCTGCCAGCATGGTGAATATCACTTCCTGGGTTAAGCCGCTTTTAATCAGTTCTACTCCTCCCTTAAAGCCAATGGAAAATAGTAGATAAAGTGACAGTAACTTTGGGAAAGGAGCCGGAATTTCCAGATCCGATTTAACAAAAACTGCCACCATACCTAGAAAGAAGAATAGGATTGGTGGATTTAGGATATTAGAAACGATCAGGCTTGTATCCATATCTACTCCCCATCCTGGATAACCAAGAATTTGAAAAAGGTTTTAATCATGACTGAAGTGACACAGTGGTTCTACGCAACATCTGATGCGTAGAACCACTGTATGGCAATTGAGCCGCTAAAAAGA
Source organism: Trichocoleus sp. AS-A1 (assembly GCF_039962015.1). NCBI lineage: Bacteria > Bacillati > Cyanobacteriota > Cyanophyceae > Leptolyngbyales > Trichocoleusaceae > Trichocoleus > Trichocoleus sp. AS-A1. The sequence goes on from NZ_JAMPKG010000003.1 coordinate 42,623, forward strand.
TATAGGAAATTTTTATACTAAGTATAAATAAAACCTTTCTAACTACCGAAATCAGCCGGGAGATGGGTTTGACAAGAACTGAAGTCGCTACTGCAACAACAGCGCCGATTACGGGCGAATTGTAGTGAGAATGGCAGTACCTCCCCAGGAGATGGAGGCGTTGATGCCATTTCTCGATACGTTTAGGCTTAGCTATAGGGATGACAGCCAGAACTCAGGAATCTGTTTTTGGGCTAGGGCGATCGCTCGTATACCGATGACGACCCAGACGCATTAAAAATTGTCAACCCAATTGGTAAAGCGCTTTCATCCAGCCGTTTAGTGCAGTGAGGTGTTAAATCTCATCGTCAGGAAGAGAAACTGACATAATTTTCCCCTGAGAGAGATACACACTAAAGCGATCAGAAAATTGCATTACTGGTTTCTTTTGTCCATCAAGTTCCTCTTCATCAAGTAGCGGTTTGATTGACCAACGCTAGTTTTTAGAATACATTACCAAAAGTATCCGAATTAAAAGGACTTATTGACCAGACATATATGCCCGAATGCAGTGGTAGAAATCGGACTGTAGTAGTTAAAAATAATCCTTGAGCAGTTTTTTTCGCTTACCCTAAAGCTATTGGCAGATAATGTGGCTTCAAAATTATGTTTGCAGTCGGTTTACAGATAATGTGATTTGATTTGCAGCTATTGGGGTTTAGACTAACCTTTTATTTGCAATTTAATGTAGTTTCAGTTTTGTATTGGAAAGCGGTTTGAAGCGTTTGGGTTTGCAGTTCGCTACAATTATATCTTTCTGCTGCTTGTCCAAACTACTTACCATCTTTGGTAATTTAACCTTGTCTGCTACTTGACGGGGTATACAGAGGCATTGCAACTTCTGTTGCTTGCTGCCCGAACCTGCTCAAACTCAATCAAACCCACATCTTGGAAACTTTCCCTTACCTGCACGCATGCAGAGAATCAAGAACGATGTCTAATCAAGCGTCTGACCGTCTTAAGCAAAATGCTGAAAGAATTATGCATCTGTGGGAGGAGCGGGCGCGTGATGAAGTCAAAGCATCAATGCATCATGAGTCTCTTGTTTTACGAAATTCGCTACCTCTGTACTTAAACCAACTGGTAGATGAACTCTCAAACAGAATTGACAGGACACCTGCCCGAATCGCAGCCGACAAGGTAGAAAGCACTCGGATTGGCAAGAAGCATGGGCATGAGCGGGCCGGTTATGCCGACTACTCCATGACTCAACTCATTTTCGAGTACCACATCCTTCGTCAAGTCATCTTTCAAGTTTTAGAGGAAGAAGCACCTTTAGACGTGAGGGAACGAGACATTATTATCGACTCCATTGAGCAAGCCGTTAATGACGCTGCCACTCAATTCTCCGAGACGCTGCGAGATATTCAAGAGCTATTTATGGTGACGCTAACTCACGACCTCAGAGGCCCCCTTAATGTTGTAAAAATGGGAACTCAACTGACTCTGCGTCGGGTGGAACGAGGAGATAGCCACGTGGATATAGCCGCGAGGATGCTCAATGCAATCAATCGGCTGGATTCGATGATTCAAAATCTGCTTGATGCAAGTCGGCTGCGGACAGGGCAGAGTTTAAAGATTGAATTTGAAGAATGCGATTTAGAGGTGCTAGTTCAAGAGGTAGTAGAGGATTTGAGCTTCGCTTATGGAGATCGGTTTGTTGTGGTTTGTGATTCTGATATCAGGAGTTATTGCAGCCGTAAAGAAATACGGCGGGTGATTGAAAACTTAGCAGTTAACGCTGTGAAATATGGGGCGTCTGGCACGCCGATTACACTCACGCTTCAGCAAACTGAAACGCAGATCAGCCTTACTATCCATAATGAAGGCGATCCGATTAGCCTAGACGCTCAATCAATCCTATTTCAACAATTTCGTCGAACTATCTCTGCTGAGGAGCAAACGGGATGGGGACTAGGATTATTTTTGGTAAAGAGTATTACTGAAGCACATGAAGGGACGATTGAAGTTGAAAGCGCTGAAGGCAGGGGAACAAGCTTTATCATCAAGTTACCCAAAGTTCCCGATCAGGTGGCATAGTGGCTAAGGTTCTTCGCTGATTTTGGTGAAAAGAAGGACGGTCGCCAATTTCTGTAACCTGGATTATAGGCTAAAAATCTTTCCAGAGAATTGCCCGTATACATGACACTCCTCAAGAGCGATCGCACTTGACATCTTGCCGCCAGCAATCGCTAGAATTGCTTCGGTTTCGGTAAGCGCGATCGCTATTCGCTGTTAGATAGTCTGCGATGTCCAGGTGGGACCCTCACAGCGCGGGCCATCCGCCGTCCAAATCAATTTATCTAAGCACATTCGCCGCGCCGACCTGCCCGTGTCCCAAGCATGGTAAGCGATGTAATCAGTTTTACCATCGGGACCGACAACGATTGAGTTATGACCGGGACCGAGAACGCGATCGACAACAGTTTTCAATACGCGGGGTCCTGCTTCATTCCCCGCATCCGAGTAGGGACCCATGACGCTATCTGCAACGCCATAATCGACACCGTAGTTTTCAGTTTCCCAACGCCCACCGCTGTAAAAGCAGTAGTAGCGATCGCCATGTTTGCGGACACTGGGACCTTCTAAGGTATGCCAATCATAGCGATCGCCGTACATCAAACGGTTCGCTAGAAACCGCTGCCAGTCAGAGCGGGCGCGTAAAACAACTTTCCCCTCTCCAGCCAGTTTTGTCATCCCTATCAATCGGTCTACCATCAGCGCCGTTCCAGCCCTTACTCCGCCTTCTGTATCTAAGAAATCGCGGGCGTAGAACAGATACCATTGCCCATCGTCATCCCGAAAGGCATGGGGATCGATAGCGAAAGGACACGATTCAGGGTCTATGAGGGGTTCACCGATGTCTTGATAAGGCCCCAAGGGGCGATCGCTCGTTGCAACCCGTAACTGATGCCGCTTGTCTTCGTGTCCTACGGAGTAGTAGAGATAGAACTTGCGATCGCAATAAGCAACTTCGGGTGCCCAATAGTTATCTCCCAAAGCAGCGTCTGGGCGCAGCAGTGCATTACCCGCAAACTCCCAGCTTACAAAGTCCTCAGAGCGCAGGAGGGGAAAGACGCGCCGTTTGCCGATTTCGTCCACCTCTCCCTCTGCTTCTGCTGCACCCGTGCCGATTGCGTAATATACTCCCTCGTGTTCCCAAACAAACGGATCGGCAAAATAGCCGTTGTACACCGGATTGGTGTAGGTGCGCTTGCTAGAGAATTCTTCAGGCGTCGGCTCAAATTGAGACATTAGCGTCCTAATACTTGAAATTCACGTAGGTTTCAACTTTGTTCTCTGGCAACTGCTCTACCACGTGGCACCGCAGTAATTCCCTTATTTCCTCTGGCAGACTTTCATAATAGTCCCGTTGCACAGTCAAGTCTACTTTCGCGGTGTGCAGCCAATGCATCACATAGCCCATCACAACCATCGGTCTGGGAGTGTTTGTCCGGTTCGGTGAGCCTCGATGTAGCGCCAGGGGCGAGCGAATCATCACATCACCCGGCTGCATATAAAAGGACTCCATCGGAATTTCGCCAGCAGCCACTTTCACTAACCCTTCCTCACGAGGCAAAACATGAGTCCCCCGTGCCATTTGAAACGGTCCATTGTCTGCCGTTACTTCTACCAGTGGAAAGTTAACCGCCAGCGCGTAGAGTGGCGTTACTATCTGATCTGAGAAAAGTGGGCGAAAGTCCCGGTGAATTTCTTGGTAATCCGAACCCTGTACTGGAATATCAGCCCCCAATTGCACCATCTTATATTCTTGGTAGAATACGCGATTGAGAATCCCCAAAATGACTGGATTCGCAAACACATCTACATTGGCAAAGGGAGCAACCCAGGGGAAGGTTAGATAGAAGCGGGCTTGTTCGCGAGGTGCCAGACCACCCGGTTGATTTTGGCGCTTTTGGAATAATTCATTAAAAGCGTCTCCCCACTCTTCGATTAATCTTCTGTCAAACAGACCCCGAATCACACAAATTCCATCTCGATTGAGTTCTTCAGCAAAGCGATTTAGGTCAGTCGTCGAAAACTTAGCTGTATCTGTAGTTTGAATCATGTTCTGCTCCAATTCAGGGCGTTAGAGTTGAAGTAAAATCTAGCTTTCAAGAGCAAAGTGTTTCAGGAAGCTAGTTTGCTGCTCCCAAAACCTTCCGTATAATTACTGCTTAACAAGGTGTTCAAGAGTTCAGTAATTTCCACGCTTCGCGCTTATGGAATCTCCTGAACTTTCAGATGAAACTGTGACCGAGCTGCTTAATCAGCAGGCAAAGAATGAAGCTGTAAAATCTTCACTCACCCTCAACGGTTGAATTATTAACCACTATCGTCCAATCGTCATTTCCATATCCACAAGCCTTAGTGACCTAGCTTCTCGAAGTTTCATCGCTGCTACTAAAACTGATTCCTCATTGCCTAAAGAAAAACATAGCGTCATCTACTTAATACTATTATTCCCCGCGATAGATGCAGAATAGCAATCACTACTTGAAATCTTAAAAAAACTTTGGGTTAGTTTTGCAAGTTGAGCAACACTATTTTTCTCTGGATGAAGACTGGCGATGAGATGGCAAATGCTTACAGCACGCTATGCGATCGCGCTATTTGGGTAGATAAGTTCCGGGAGACTCTGGCAGTGGTAGCTTGCCTAATTGATACTTGATAATTGCTTCCCACACTGAGACAACACTCAGATATACCTTATTGTCTGGATCGCGGATACTGCCCTTGCGGTCATTTGATAATCGGCAATCGCCACTGATGAACCAAAGAAACACATGGGTATCAAGCAGTAGCTTCATGTCCCTCAAAGGCGGTCAAAATGTCTTCTGCTAATGGAGTGTCAAAATCATCTGGTACAGCGAACTCTCCGGCACAAAGAGCAAAAGGTCGAAGTTGCTTAACGGTTGGTGAAATCAGTCTAATTTCAGCAACTGGCTTTCCTGCTTGCATGACAATAAGAGTCTCACCTGCTTCGACTTGGTGAAGGTAAGTTGCAATATCTTCGCTAAATTTCCTCAATCGTTACCGTTAGCATAGTGTCACTTTTGCATGGTTATGGCTCTTCCCTTATTCCCTCTTGTGTTTCTCAATCAGTAAAAATATCATGCTGCTCCTTAAAATGTCTCTCGGTAGTAGCCAAGCCTAAATCGGTAGCTAGGAAATCAACACCGTCAATAATTCTGGGTATCTTAACTTTATCAACTTGCAGACTGAGAAAGCATTCCTGCCTGTAATGGGGTCTTTCCTGAAAGCGTGCGATCGCAAGTTTTAAAGGACGTATAACTTCATACGCTTTCTCAGCTTTCTCAATTGATTCCTGTGGAATCGAAGATTGCAGCCTAAGAATTGCTAAATCGATTAAATCTCTTGCCTCAACGCTGTCGTCCATGTAGCGATCGCAATTTGAAAGCAACTTAGAGGTGAAACAGTCATTTAGGCTTAAGCAGGCAACAGGCGACCATTTTGGATATCTTGGTGGGTCTAGTTGAAACCGAGCTTCAGCGATTATCTCAATCTTAATGGGGATATTATCAACAATGACTATCATCCGAATTCCATACTGGTCAGTGGTGCCACGTCCAACTTGAATTCTACTTAGATCGTGAAACAATGCTTCATATCCATCATCAAATATGACTGTGCGGAGATACTTATAGCCTGATTCACCAACAGGTGAAATAAAATCAACGTCCTTACTCCAGCGGTATTCTTCAAAATCAAGTGCAAGAAGGGTTCCCCCAGCGAAGTAAGCAGAACCCCTCCTAAGTACCTCAGCATCTAAACTTTCAAGAATCGTGAGGATTGTATTATGGTGATCTAACCTGAAGGTCATAAACAGGCTTGTAGCCAAGAATTGTAGCGTTTTGCAAGTTCCTTGAGAAAACTTAGTTCTTCGCCTTCAAGATTGCTAAATAGCTGGCGATATTTCCAACCCCGCTCATAGCGACTCAGCATTTGCTCCGGAGTAAACCGATAGACATCTCCTGTCTGCCAGCAGATTGACTCCAAAAAAGGCAGCTTTTTTGGGACAACAGGTGGATTAGTTGCTGGTGTAGCGGTTGTCATAGCTCCTCTAATCGACAACTTTGGCTAACTCTACTTCTAGAATAGCCCAATCATTGGCGATGGCATTGCTTCCTACGTGCAACCAAAACCAATTTATACGAACAGAGCGATCGCTCTATTTTACGAAAAGCGATCGCTCGTTGTTATGTTAGTCTCCTATAGGTAGTCATTGGGGTTTTCAATGAGCTGACCCTCACTTGCTGCCGCTACATTCAACTCGTCGTCAGCAGATACAAAGGTTACAGGGAACAAACTGCTAGCTATGCAGAGGGCATTTATCTCACGACCTACCGCTAGCTGAACTGCGTTGTAGCCTCTTAATCCAATTGCTTCCGCTAATGCCATCGCAGAATTGATGAAGCTCGGTGTGATTTCGACAACTTGGTACTCACACTGCAAGCCACTCCTGAACTGACCACACGCTGCTGTCGCGTCCATAGCACTGATACTTCCGCCACGCGCCAGTCGTGTAATTGCAGCGACGCTCTCAACACCTGTAATTGCAGCAATTAGTACGTCGTTGTTTAGTACGGGGTTGAACAAACTCAAAACCCATGCTCAACCACTTTCACCGATGTAGCGTTTGACCAGCGCACTGTTATCTACAAAATAGACAGCCATCTAGCGGCCTTCCTGAATGATTGTCTCAGAAGTTGAACAGATCCAGTTGAACAGATTCATTCTCTTGAGAGCCAGACAAGAAAACCAATTGCCTTGCTTGATAGCGAGTGCGTAATCCTTCCAAAGCATTAGGAGTTGCACAACGGATATCTCTATCTCCTATAAAGCATTCGAAGTGTTCTTGATAGAACTTTTTCATGGGTCTGCTTATAAGTTCATGAGGGTTACAATCTCTGGCTGCGAGAACTTCTAGTGCAGGAACAATAACAATACCAGATTGCTGAGAATAGAGAAAAACAAAGGAGGCGGAGGAATGCGATAACATCTTCTCGCATTGCTCTTTGAGGCGATTGACTTCGTTACTGTTAAAAGTCTGACTGGGTTCAACAAGCTTTGACTGTGCTAAAAATCCTTTTGCAACTTGGTAGCCGTCTAGCGAAAGCTCCAATGCTGCTAAGAAGTCAGCACCAAATTCGCTTTCTTGGCTTCCTCGCCCTCTATCTGTAAGTGTCTTAACCGTCCATTTCACTCCGGCTGTGGTTTGACCATTCAAGACATACTCCATAACGCCTAGTAATCTATCAGTAATTGCTGGCTCTTGCTCAACTCTCCCATCGCGCATAGCAGCCAGTGTTTCTTTTTCTATTTTGCCAATCTTAGAAACAAGACTATTAATAAGCTTTTTGTTAGCGAACATAGCGAGTAAATGTTATTAAGCAGGCATAGTGCAATGGTGCGATTAAAATTATGGCATAGGATCATCTTGGCAATTTGCTCTTCTCATATTGCTTTCGCACACGCCGTGTAGCTTTACTTCACGCGAAGAAATCAGCGATCGTACACGCTGATTCGTCATGCTATCCCGCATCATGGGGTCTAGCATCAGAGGCAGTTAGATCGACAATAACGGTATAAGAAGTCTAATCGAGGGGTGGAGTAATGGTGCAATTAAAGGTGTGGCAGTGGGTGGTGTTGGCAACGCCGATCGCAACGATCGTTGGTTTCTTGCTGATATCGGCAGGGTTGCAGATTCACGAGTGGCGGATTAATTGGATCTGGGGCGTGTTTACCGTTGTATTTGTGGGTTGGCGTTGGCTGCTAGTGAAGTGGACGCGACCGGCGATCGCGCAAATAGAATCGGTCATGGCGGAGGTCAGCGCCGAACTAGAATCTGGTGCAGGCGACACGGTAGGGCTACCAGCAGGAAATGATGCTGTAAATCAAGCGGAAGTCGCTTATCAAGAGATCCTGAAAGCAGCACAGAGCGATCGCCCGATTTGGGAAGATTGGCAAACCTTTTGGCAGCGATGTCAGGATCTGGTCAGTGCGATCGCTCATGTCTACAATCCTGAAGTAAAGTATCCCCTGCTCAACATTCACGTTACCCAAGCTTACGGACTGATTCGGGGAACGGTGGACGATCTGGACGGTTGGATACAGAAGTTATCTCCTGCCCTCGATCGGGTCACGATTGGGCAGGCATACGAGGCATACGGAGTTTACCGCAAGCTGGAACCATCGGCTCGGAAACTCTGGCAAGCCTGGAATTGGGCACAGTGGTTCTTGAATCCGGTGGTGGCGGTAGCAAAACAAGTCACTCAGCGTTCCAGTAATCAGGCAAATCAGGAATTGCTGGGGAATTTGAGCCAGATGCTTCGGGAAGCCGCTCTGCGGAACTTATGTCGGCAAGCGATCGCTCTCTATGGAGGAACGACTACACTACCAGAGTCAGAATCCTCTACTTCCACACCGACACTACCCAAGGCAAAGACGCAAACCCTCCGAGACATCCTGGCTCAAACAGAACCCGTCGAAGCGGTTGAGCAAAAACCTGTCAATATTCTGCTAGTGGGACGAACCGGATCTGGAAAAAGCAGCTTGATTAATACGCTATTTCAAGCAGATCGAGCCGCCGTGGATGTGTTGCCCAGCACCGATAAAATTCAGAATTACCACTGGCAGAGCCAATTAGGGGAAACCCTGACGCTTTGGGATACGCCGGGGTACGAACAAGTGAACCGGGCGGATTTACGAGAGCTTGTGCTGGATTATGCCACCAATGCAGATTTGCTGCTCTTAGTCACTCCTGCCCTCGATCCGGCACTGCAAATGGATGTGGACTTTCTCAAAGATATGAAGGCGGAAGTGGCAGACTTGAGCGCGATCGCCATCGTCACTCAGGTGGATCGTCTGCGCCCCATCCGCGAGTGGGAACCTCCCTACAACTGGCAAGCAGGCGATCGCCCAAAGGAAAAGGCGATTCGGGAAGCGACCGAGTATCGGGCGAAGCTTCTAGGCGACTTCTGCGATTTGGTTCTACCCGTCGTCACAGGTGACACGAAAACGAGTCGAACTGCGTGGGGAATGGACGCGCTATCATTGGCGCTGGTGGATGCGATCGCGCCTACCAAGCAACTCCGCCTTGCCCGCTTTTTGCGTAACTTGGATGCCCGCACTGTCGCTGCTGCCAAAATCATCGACCGCTACACCTTTCAGATGACAACGACACAGGGACTGGCTGCACTCCTCAAAAGTCCCGTTCTCCAGTTCATTGCGACACTGACAACCGGACGACCAAATCTAGCATACGTGCTGGCAGACCAAATTCCCGTGGAGCAATTGCCCGTTGTGATTGGCAAACTCCAGATGGCGTATGATTTGTTCTCGCTCTTGAATCCGGGCGAAAACCCGATCAACTTTGACTTGCTCTCCCTTTGGCCTTTACTACTGGAAAACCCCGCTTCACCAGAACGCAATGCTTGGGCATTTGGTCACGCTTTAGTGGAATATTGGACTCAAAATCTGACAGTTGAACAATTCCGGGAACGATTTGAGTTCTATCTCAAGCAAATTTGAGCCGATGCCTCTTTATCTGCTCTAGGCTTCTTAGCGAATTTTAATCCGGCTATCAAACTTAATTCAGAGCGAACCAACAGGTCGGCGCTAGGCTAACGCCTCGCTTCGCATGAGCGCGATCGCGCATCCTAGAGATAGAGCCAAATAAACTCTCTCAAAGTTGAACTGGCTCGCCTCACATTGACAACTGAATGATGCAGCATGAAAAAACGTTATCTTTTAAAAGCTGGCGCTGTAATTGTAGGCGCGGCATGGTTATCACGCAATCTAATTGGGAATTCGGGAGATATGGCAGCTTCAAACAATAATTTTGAAATCAACAAAACTGAGGAAGAATGGCGTCAAATTTTGACGCCCGAACAGTTTAACGTCTTGCGTAAACACGGTACCGAACGTGCTGGAACTAGCCCGCTTGATAAGCAATACGGTAAAGGAATTTATGCGTGTGCGGCGTGTGAATTACCGCTGTTTACCTCTGACACGAAATTCGACAGCCATACTGGTTGGCCTAGTTTTTATGCTCCCATTGAAGGGGGAGTCGGTACCTCTACAGACAAGTCACTTTTTATGACTAGAGTTGAAGTACATTGCCATCGCTGCGGTGGGCATTTAGGCCATGTATTTAACGATGGTCCACGCCCGACTGGCAAACGCTACTGCATGAACGGTGCTGCGCTTAAATTTATTCAAGGCTAGCGATCGCTCCTGTTTGACTACATCGTTTGGTAGGTGTTCTAGTGAAGCTGGCGAATAGAATTCGCGCCTACATACACAAAACCTGCCTCCGCAGGTTTCAAAAGTCCGCGCAGGTGGACTTCGTTTGTATAGCCGCGATTTCTAATCGCCAAGGCTGCAAGATATGCGATCGCTTCTCAAGAAAAGGGCGCACAGCCGTGCGCCCCTACAGTTAGTTCAAGGAGAAGGTACAAGCTTGTACATCTTGCCAAAGCTTGAAGAGGAAGAATCAAGTGGGTGAAGCTCCTAGTTCGCCATTTAACAATAAATCTGCTTGACCACAGCGACGAAACTACCTGCTATTTACGACTCTTTAATATTGTTGCCATTGGTAGGAAAAGCGAGGATTCATAATCAATTAAGGGAACGAAACCGTATTTCAGATAAAATTGCTTTGACTCATCATCCAGAGCATCAACTCTAACTGCAAAAATCCCTACTTCATCTGCAAGGCGAACTGCTTTACTAAGAGCATCCATTAGTAATCTTTTTCCCAATCCTCTCCCTTGCATTGAGGTGTCAACGGCAAGTTGTCCGATTAACATAGCGGGAACAGGATAACGGGGTAATCTTTTTCTTAGTTGCTCTGGAAGCGAGTCAAACGTAATGCTAGACATACTGATGGTGTAATAGCCAACAACTTCATTACCATCTTCTTTGGGAATAGCAACAAAGGTTTTCGCAATGCCTTTTCTATCGTTTTGTCCAGCGTATTGCTTCAGGTAATCGTTTAACTTTGGAACTCCGCAGTCGAAAGCATCCTTCCTTACACTGCTATCGAGAGGGTGAAAAATCCATTCCACAAAGTATTACTTTTCGTACTCCTGATATTCACACATCGCCGATTTTAAAGCTTCGTTCGGTTCAGGCGGATTCTCTAGTATCGACAAAAAGAGATCCCGATCTCTATCTGACAAAACCAGTGTTTCATGAAAGGCAATGTCCTTTCTGGCAGCATCAAGTGAGTGGCAAAGCACATAAGAACTTACACTGAGTCCCATCAGTGCAGCTGCCTTTTCAAGCGTCTTTTTTTGCTCTTGGCTCAGTCTCAAATCAATTCTGCTTTCTTTGGTATTGCTGCTGGCTGACATAACTAATGTTTAATCAATCTCAGTGTGGTATCCCGCTATGACATACCAATAGTTTGATGTATTATCCGGCAAATGTCCACACAAATACTAAGAAAAAGGGTGGGTTTTTCGACCCACCCCAAAAGTGATTTGATTACCTCAAGGAGGAGGTGCAAGCTTGTGCATCTTGCCAAAGCTTGAAGAGGAAGAATTCAGCGCGATCGCTCATTGCAGTCACAAAAACGCCCTCTCCATTTTTCGAGCCTCCGTCCACCCAGCTACCGTGCAGGCTGACTTCAACGTACTCGGCATCGCAAGCACACAAGCCAATAATTTCCGAACCTTCCTGCTGTGCTTCCTCTACCAACCGTCCGATTTCTGGCAAACTAGCCGGAAGTAAGAAGGAAGCGGTGCTGGGTTCGACTGAGATGGGGGTACCCACTCGCAGCGCTAAAATCACCCGCCGTGTCACCCACTCTTCCAGAGATTGAGCCAGACACTCCAAGTAAAAGCCGTTTTCTGTGTAAGTTAATTTCAGCATTGCTTGGTGTCTCCTTACAAATCCAGGTGATCGTGCTGTTCGCGCCAGAACTGTTCGGCAAAGGCAACAGCAGGGTGCATGGGGGCTTTAGGCTGGGTGCGAAGGGGCATTCCCGCTTGAGTCGGGGTGCGATCGCCTTTGCGTTGGTTGCACCTTTCGCAGGCAATCACTACGTTGTCCCAGGTGTGTTTTCCGCCCTTTGATAAGGGTAGGACGTGATCGATCGTCAACTGTTTCGTGTTACCGCAGTATTGGCAGGTGTGGTGGTCTCTCCGCAGCAATTCCCGACGGTTCACTGGGGGAACCTTCCAAACTCGCTCTGCACTCGTGATGGTGAGGCGAATTTGTTCTGGCACCTCGATTACCACGCTGGGCGATCGCACTTGCCAGCCAGGTGCATCGCTAAACTGCAAAGGTTCGGCTTTCCCACCGATCAACAGAGCGATCGCTCGCTTAATATTGACCCGGCTTATGGGCAAGTAGTTCTGGGAAAATACGACTACCGACCTACCTAACACGTCAGTTGCGCTTGTCACGACTTGGCTCCTCATACAATTAACCCCCGCCTCTGGTAATTAGAAGCGGGGGTTGGAAAAACTTTTTGAGTCTTCTCGTCCTATGTTGGTACGGCTACTTTTAGCCTGTACCTCCCGCTTTGTTTGTTTAGTTTGAGTTCTGCAAACCGCAGACTCCCACCATTATTGCGATCCAAATTTTGATCAATCTCCGTACCTCGTCTCTGACAACCATATCCACCCATAAAAAGAAACTCCACGCCCGCGCCGGCTGATTCCCAACTCGTTAAGGAGTCGGAATCGCTGGCTGAGATGGAGAAAGCAGGTATATGTGTCACAGGAAGGCTTCTTGAACGGTTTAACTTGAATCTGGCTTTCAATATACTACACTTGTATTACTAATCTGTCCACAAATTTTAGGAGAAAAAATCATGCGTACCCTACCTCGCACCTCAACCACTGAAATGGAAGTCACCAGCATACGCTTGGAGAGAGAACTGAAGGAAGAACTCAAAGAACTCGCAGGTCATCAGGGATATCAAGCTTTGATTCGAGATATCCTCTGGAACTACGTGCAGCAGAAATCCGATGATTATAAACCTCAATTCTCTAGGTCTGATATCCTCTCTAGCGTCCCCGCTACAGCGCAGCAAGAACAACGCTGTGTACTGACAGGTAAGTTTATTCGACCGCAAGAGCCAATGTTATTAGGATTTACCAATCATGGCGATCTAGTTCCCTTAAGTGTTGAGAGTTTGTCATCGAGATAGGCTTTTGGTGTCTTCAAATTAGCGTCAGCGCAGCATAAACAAAAGCGATCGCACTCTACCCCCAGTACTAGGTAAAAAGTGCGATCGCTCTTCAGCTAATGACGAATGGCTAATTGTTCGTTGCCATCTGCTGCTTAGACATCCTGTTCGCTTAAATCACGGGTCATGTGGTCAAAGGGCTGATCTACAAATGCTGTATTTGCAACTCCAGCCGCAGCCACTTGTTCTTTCACAATGTCCTTCATGATTTGGATGCCCATTACGGTGGGGCCAATCGGCACTCCCAAAGAGTTGTAAGTTTCCCGAAGACCTTGCAGCACCCGCTCATCCAGCACATTCGTATCACCTGCAACCAACGCATAGCTGGCATAGCGCAGGTAATAGTCCATATCCCGCAGACAAGCAGCATAGCGACGAGTCGTATATGCATTTCCGCCTGGTCGAATCAGTTCCGGCAGTTCTTCAAACAGCCGTGACCCTGCCTGCTTCACAATCGAAGCTGCATTCGAGTTAATCACAGCAGCCGCCTGGACTCGTGCTGTGCCGGTTTCAAAATAGGATTTCAGGGAATCTACGGCATTGCGATCCAGGTAACGACCCGTAACATCGTAATTTTTAATCAGGTTTGTGACTGCGTCGCGCATGAAATTGCTCTCCCAACAACAAGCTATATAGATAATTTTCTATTGTTTAGTGTGCTGTTGCATACCCAGTTTCTAGGGTGTAGTTTACAACAACAAACACTTTCATTAGCATATATCCATCTCCACAAGCATCTCCACATTGTTGAGAGCGATCGCGGCAATTTTTAGCGGGCAATTTTTTCTGGGATGCTGCTGTAAGCCTTCTGACGCATCTGGTTGCCATCCCGTGACCGACCCGTAGAGCCAGCTTTTCGACGGCTCACCGGCTTCAACCAACAGACCCCTCTCATGGGCACTGGCAGTAATGTCAGCTCTTCTGGATATCGCGGCTGCGGATCGTTGAGCAACCAAATAGGCGGCACCATCATCGGGTCATATTCAGCAATAATATCAACCACCCCAGGACGCTGCTTTAGCTCCACTCTCGTCCCAGGACGATACTCAAATGCCTCTTGTTCGTCAAAATCTTGATCAAAATCCGTATTTAAATTAAACATCATGCTTCCCCCCGCACAAAAGTAGCCAAAGCTACTGATTAGTAAAATTGTTGCCGCCTATAAGATTTTTTTGTAAATCTCGCTACAATTTTTAACTTTTTCCCGCTTTAAGTCAAACGGCAACTGCCTTATTCTGTATAGCTGAATACAAAATCTCCTGGCACCTATCCCTAGGATGATCCAGTACATCGATGCCTTACGTCTTGAAAAAAGGCTGAAGACTGTTAGCGTAGCGGCGCGTAAGCGCCAACTGGGAATTGAGTGGGAGAGTTCTTGAGATGGGCAAAAGAGGAGACAAAAGATTTTCAGCCAGGAAAGTTGTACTTCTGGATCGGGAAGTCTCACCTGAAAATGCTTGCTTTCAATCCAGGTTCTCCCCCTCTTGACTTGACGATTCACCAACCCTGATGATCGCTCTTACTGTTTTTTCTGCTTTCCAGACTGAGCCAGCTTAGAAAATAAGGAGTCCGTCGTAATGTTCCAGACCCCGCAAGAATTTTTGACTTACGTCAAAGAAAAAAACATCCAGATCATTGACCTCAAGTTCATCGATATGCCGGGTATCTGGCAGCATTTGTCGATGTATCACGACCAAATTGACGAAAGTAGCTTTACCGAGGGCGTACCCTTCGATGGCTCTAGTATCCGGGGTTGGAAAGCCATCAACGAATCAGACATGGCAATGGTGCTAGATCCGACAACTGCCTGGATCGACCCATTTATGGCAGAGCCGACCTTAAGCGTCGTCTGTAGCATTATTGAACCCCGGACGGGCCAACCTTACAGCCGCGACCCCCGCACCATTGCTCAGAAGGCAGTAGACTACCTAATTTCTACCGGCATTGGCGATACAGCCTTCATTGGCCCGGAAGCTGAGTTCTTCATCTTTGATGATGTCCGCTTTGACCAAAACCAGCATGAAGGCTATTACCACGTAGACTCCGTCGAGGGACGTTGGAATTCTGGGAAAAAAGAAGAGGGTGGCAACCTCGGTTATAAACCCCGCTACAAAGAGGGTTATTTCCCAGTCGCGCCGACGGATACCTCCCAAGATATGCGGACAGAAATGCTGCTGACGATGGCGAAGTGCGGGGTGCCGATTGAAAAGCACCACCACGAAGTTGCTACCGGCGGACAGTGCGAACTGGGTTTCCGCTTCGCAACTTTGGTGCAAGCTGCTGACTATCTGATGACTTACAAGTACGTCATCAAGAACGTTGCCAAGAAATATGGCAAAACAGTCACCTTCATGCCGAAGCCACTGTTTAACGACAACGGTTCTGGGATGCATACCCACCAGTCGATTTGGAAGGATGGGCAGCCGCTATTCGCAGGCGATAAGTATGCTGGCTTAAGCCAAATGGCGTTGCACTACATCGGTGGCATCCTCAAGCACGCACCGGCGCTGTTGGCTTTGACCAATCCCACAACCAATTCTTACAAGCGCTTGGTGCCCGGTTTTGAAGCACCCGTGAACTTGGCTTACTCCCAAGGAAACCGTTCTGCCTCGATTCGGATTCCGCTATCTGGTACCAATCCTAAAGCGAAGCGCTTAGAGTTCCGTTGTCCGGATGCGACTTCTAACCCCTACTTGGCGTTTGCTGCCATGCTCTGTGCGGGTCTAGATGGTATCAAAAACCAAATTGACCCCGGTGAATCCCTGGATAAGGATATTTACGACCTAACCCCAGAGGAACTGGCGAATGTTCCTTCCACCCCAGGATCGCTCGAAGGTGCCCTGGAGGCGTTGGAAAACGATCACGCTTTCTTGACCGAGACGGGCGTGTTCACCCCAGACTTCATCCAGACTTGGATTTCATACAAGCTCGATAACGAAGTCAACCCGATGCGGCTGCGCCCCCATCCCTACGAGTTCGCTCTCTACTATGATTGCTAATTTCTTTTCTCGCTCATGGGAAGGCAAATTGTGTAGGAACAAAGCTTGACGTTTTTGCTAAGCATTCCTGCCAAATCTAGAGCTTGCCTTTCTTAAAGCGTTCTAAGCTGTGGGGTGGGGTATCCCCTTCCTGGAAAACAACTCATCCCTAGCCCGCCACCCATAAGGGTGGCGCTTTTTCTTGTCCCACTGGAGACAGATGGCAGTTGTCGAAACTGAGTTAACATAAGAAATATGTCTTAACAAAAAGACATATAACCGCGCAGCATTTTCATAGTCGTACTCAGTTTTCAGCACCCATCGTTAGCCTCTATGCAGTCAACCTCAAACCTTGACCCAGCAACTACTATTACTGAGACTTTAACCAAGCTGACCTATCAGACTTTTCAGCAAGGCAAAAATTACTTTGGTTTAGCTCATAAAATATTAAATTCTCAGTTGCTGAATTTAATTTCACCTCCACCGGAGGTGAAAACCAAGCCGATTCCGCCAGAGGTTATACAAAAACTGAAACAAAGGCACGATCGGATTATCGAAGCCGATTGGCAGGATGTTGAGCGAGGTGTATATCCCGCTAGCTTACTGTTTGATAACTCATGGAGCGATTTTTTCCGCTATTATCCGATGGTTTGGCTGGATACGCTGCAAGTGCATCAGCGGGCGAACCAAAAGCGGCATCAAGACTTTTCTCCAAACATTTCTACGGATGGTTATCCAAGCTACTACCTGCAAAACTTCCACCACCAAACTGATGGTTACTTAAGTGACTGGTCCGCGAATCTCTATGATTTGCAAGTAGAAATTCTTTTTGGTGGTACGGCAGATGCGATGCGGCGGCGGATTCTCGCGCCATTGAAACAAGGGCTGAAAGCTTTTGATTCTATTCCACCCAGACAAGTTCGCATTCTGGATGTGGCAAGTGGAACGGGGCGCACTTTGAAATTAATCCGCGGCGCTTTGCCGGAAGCATCTCTGTTTGGAATCGATTTGTCACCCGCTTACTTGCGGAAGGCGAATCAGCTGTTATCGGAAAATCCTGGAGAATTGCCCCAACTCCTACAAGCGAATGCTGAGAAAATCCCTTACGTGGATGAGCATTTCCATGCGGTTACTTGCGTGTTTCTCTTCCATGAGCTTCCAGCAGCCGTGCGTCAGCAGGTGATCGAACAGTGCTACCGAGTCACGAAACCGGGTGGAGTCTTTATTATCTGCGACTCGATTCAGGTCAGCGATGCTCCAGACTTGGTGCCACTGATGGAAAACTTCCCAGAAACATTCCACGAGCCATACTACAAACACTACATCACGGATGATTTGGTGAAACGGTTGGAGAAAGCAGGCTTCGAGAATATTTCAAGTGAAGTTCACTTTATGAGCAAGTATTTGATTGCTCATAAGCCGGGTTCTGAAAAGACAACGGCTTTAGATGGAGAACAAAGCGATCGCCAACTTATGGTTTGAAACACGGTGTCGAGAAGCAACAGACGGCATCAAGGCTAAGGCTCGTTACTAGGATGGATATAGCTGTCCTAGTAACGAGAATCAGAAGAAGCGGCTGAAGGCGATCGCTGTATAAGCGATGATTAAACTACTTAACACTTGAAAATAAAAAACTAATCTTTAGAGGTGTCCTCCAAATGTGCCTCTAGGCGATAGAGTTGGTCTAGGCAAACCGCAAAACGATAAGCAGAAGGTATTATGACCACCAACCAGCCTGCTGTGGAAAGTGTTTCCACCCAAGGACTGTCAACAGAGGATCTAGTTACCAATGAGCTGATTGAGGATGCAACGGTAGTCAACTATGTTGATGTAATTCAAACCGTTATCTCCAGCTTGGATCAGGACGATACGGCAATGGTAAGCCGTGGCGAAGACAGCAGCTATCTTTGGAAATTTAAGTACGGTAGCGTTGAGGTGTTTGTGCAACTCACGGGGATTACCGAGGAGGATACTTTCACCGTTTGGTCTTATGTTCTCAAGCTACCTGCCACGAACGAACCGCTGTTGATGCGGAAACTCCTGGAAATGAATTGGTCGGACACGTTTGAATCGCGTTTTGGCATTGTGGAGAACCAAGTGGCAGTGCTGACATCTCGCACTGTCGCCGAGCTTTCTCCCGGAGAAATTTCCCGCGCTGTCACCGTTGTCGCGACGATTGCAGATAATAACGACGAAGCTTTACAAGCTGAATTTGGTAGTTAGTTATTGGTCATTGGTCATTGATTTTAGGCAAATGACAAATGACCAATAACCGCTACTGGCGTTTGATTCCGCTGCTGGAAGCGTCAGGTCGCGTCCAGATGGCAATCGACCGATGGTTACTCGAGCAGCACCATCTGGGTTTGCATCCTCCAGCCTTACGGTTTTATACCTGGTCTCCACCGGCAATTTCGTTGGGATATCATCAACACCGCTTACCTGCATCTTGGCAGCAGCTGGCTGCGGCGGGTGTAGTGGATTTGGTGCGGCGTCCGACTGGCGGACGAGGGGTGCTGCACCAGGGCGATTTGACCTACATGGTGGTAACGTCAGGACTCGCTGGCAGTCGCATCCAAGCGTACCAGGAAATTTGTGAGTTTTTGATTCAGGGATGGCGATCGCTCGGTCTAGAATTGCACTATGGTTCGGCAGGACGGGGTTACATTCACAATCCCAATTGTTTTGGCACCTCGACGGGTGCCGATTTAGTTTTAGCGGATGGTTCTAAATTAATTGGGAGTGCCCAGATGAGGCGAGGCAATACCATCTTGCAGCACGGGTCGATACGTTTGTCACCAGATGCGACGCTGTTTGAACAAGTGTTTGGCGAGGCGGTAACGCCGGTTAAGCTAGGGATTAACCAGCCGGGAGAGGCGCTAGTTCCAACAGTTGTAGAAGCCTTAACGGTAGCAGCTAGCGATTGTTTTGGTATTGAGATGCTAGTGCAGCCTTTGTCAGAAGAGGAGTGGCAGGAAATTTTAGCGCAGCCAGAATTAACAATTCGCTCACAGAATCAAGATAGATAGTGCTAATGCAACTAACTCTAAGGTCGGATAACTCGGTGCATATCTAGAACTGGCGGGGCAATTTCAGTCTGCGTTAACAGATCGTGAACTTGTCCTCGGTGGTGGGTCTGGTGATTAAAAAAGTGTGCGATCAACAAATCAACTGGATCGATATAAATATTTCCTTGGTTATTGCGGTACTTGATCGTACCGCTCAAGAATTCGTCGTTTAAACTATCTGAGAAGGCTTCGATGCGCTCATCTTCTAATACACGCGCTTTGGTAAGCTTGTCGAAATCCTCATAGAGAATTGCGTCAAGTCCGGTTGAGGGGACTTCTTTGCCCTCAAACCGCGATAACCAGATGCGATCGCCTATCATGATGTGATTCAGCGTCCCGTGAATACTTTTGAAGAAGGCTGGTCTGGTACGTTTACGTTCTACATCGTCCAAACGAGTGCAAACTTCATAAAGTCTGCGATTTGCCAGCGTGTTGTAGCGTGCGAGCAACTGGAAGTGCTGTATGAGCATATTCAGACTCGTTTTCTAGTGTCAATTAATCAGTGGTTGATTTTGCGATCGCTTGTAACTGCAAACTCGGCGGATAGGTGCCCTCTGCCTTAACCCGCTTGATTTCTACTTCCGTAATCAGTAAATTCAGCTTCGATGCAACAGCGCGGACAACATCGCCCCGGTCGATAATACCGGCGACTGTCCCAGCCGGTGAGAGGACAGTAATCCAATTTAACTGCTTGGCTTCCATGCAGTTAATTACTTCTACCAAAGGCATTTTCTCTTCAACAGTGGCAATTTCCGTCAGGGGATGCACAATACTATGCAGATTTTGCGTTTCCCACAGACCGCGCTCTACGAAATGCAAATCTTCAACAGAGACTAAACCGCGATAGCGACCTTCACTCGCCGCAAAGTAAACCGGAAAGTGGGAAGCTTCCAAAATGTACTCATCGGCAAACTGGCGCAAGGTCTTGTTCGCATCCACCACCCGAAATTCTTGGGTCATGGCGTCTTTCGCCACGATCTGAAGCAAGGATTCTTGGAGGGTGGTCATCTGGTCGTAGGAACGGGCGTTGCGAATCCCAAACCAGCCGAGTAAGGAAATCCAGAAGCCACTGAACCACTGATCCTTGAACGTAATAATCGCCACTCCGACAGCGATCGCGCCCCAACCTAAAATTAAACCGCTTTTGGCTGCCCAACGGACGCCCTGAAAGCGGTCTCCGGTGAACTTCCACACGGCTGCTTTCACAACTTGTCCGCCATCTAAGGGGAGACCAGGAATCAGGTTGAATAATGCCAAGACTAGGTTAATCTTTGCCAAGTCTAATGCCATGACCTGCACGATACCGGAGATTGGCAGTCCATGAGCCACTAGGTAAAATAGCGAGTACAGCACTAGGCTGACCGCAGGGCCAGCGATCGCCACTTGAAAGGCTGCTTCTGGGGTTTTGGATTCCCGGTCAATTGCTGCTATCCCGCCAAATAGAAATAAAGTAATCGAATTTACTTCAATCCCTTGCGATCGCGCGACTAAACTGTGACCCAATTCGTGCAGTAAAACCGAACCAAACAGCAATAAAGCCATTAATAATCCCGCACCCCCGCCGAGGACTGGACCCAAGACGGGTGAGAAATCCAGGGCATTCGCAAAGGCGATCAAAGCTAAAATAAAAAACCACGAATAATCTATAAATAGCGGAATTCCGAATAGAGAGCCAACTCGCCAAGCTGCCTGCATCAAACTTTCCCATCTAAATCCTTGCACTTACCAGGATATACGACGGCTCTTGTAGAAGCATGAATGATGGAAAATGAAGCGTGAAGTAGGAGAGTGAGCCTTGCCGACCTTTGGGGTAATTGGTGAGCAGTGTCCACCCTACTAACTTCACTGAAAAGACAGTTATTATCGAGCGAGGGCTTCTAAAGGAGACCCGTATTGGTCAGTCCTAAGATGGCACCTGTTCCCAGGATGTGTCCAAAACTCAAACCCGCAATAAATTGAGCGGCGCTAAAGTTCTTACCAAAACCGGGCAGTGGGAAAGGCAGTTTAGGGCCAACTCCCGGCTTTTGGACAGCGTTGCGGGCCAGAAAAAGACCCAGAATGTTGAAAGCAGTCATGACAATGAATACACCAGGGCCGATTGTTGGTGTTGAAGGAACTGTCTGCTGCAATGCTGCAAGTAAACTTAAGTCAATCAATTTCTTTTCTCCTGCTTTGATAAAATCAGCAACGAAGGGATTATAAAACGCGGAGGGAACTGTTGATTCTTCCTGATGGATGAGCTAAATTTTTAAGTCACCCAAAGCAGAAACAATGGCCTTTTAAAGGGCACCTGCGTTGGTTAATCCGAGGATGACGCCTGTTCCAATAATGTGACCGAAGCTCATTGTCGCTAGGAGTTCAGGCACTGTAAAATTGCGTAACAAAGCGGGTTTAGCCAGGGGCAGGTCTGGCCCTACTCCTGGCTTCTGGATAGCGAAGCGACCGATGGCGATCGCCAACAGGTTGCACAGAATCATCACCAATCCGACCATTGGAGTCCACGATGGGGTCGCGGGAACGGTAGATTGTACGGCGGCGAGTATTGTCAAGTGAATCAAGTTCTTGTCTCCTGCTTGGACACAAATATCAAAACCCAAAGTATTATAGAAACCTCTTAGTAAAAAGTCGGAATTTGTTTTAACAGTTAACAGTTATATTAATTTTTGATACAAATCGAAAAAAATTTAATGCGAGTCAAGATTTGCGGGATTACCAAACCAGATCAAGGGCAAGCGATCGCGCAACTGGGAGCAACCGCCCTAGGATTTATTTGCGTGTCCTCCTCCCCGCGCTACGTGAGTGCAGTTCAAATCCGCTCCGTGATGGAACGCTTACCCGCTGACGTTGAGCGGATTGGCGTCTTTGCCAACACAACGCTAGAAGAAATCTATCAATGTGTCGCCATCGCTAACTTGACAGGCGTGCAGTTACATGGCGGAGAAACACCAGAATTTTGCCGTCAGTTGCGCCAATTGCTGCCCAGCGTGGAAATCATCAAAGCGCTGAGAGTGAAAACTCTAGAGGATTTAACTCAGGCAGATGTCTATGCAGAGTGTGCGAATACCTTGTTGCTGGACGCTTATCATCCCCAAATGTTGGGAGGTACTGGCAAAACGTTGGACTGGAAGAACCTCCAACAGTTCAATCCTAGCTGTCCCTGGTTGCTTGCCGGTGGCTTGACACCAGACAATATTTTGGATGCGATCGCTCAACTGCATCCAAGCGGAATTGATTTATCGAGTGGCGTCGAGCGATCGCCTGGAGATAAAGATTTAAATCGAGTTGCGGATTTGTTTGAGAAACTGCGGGGAACACGGTTCAAGTTGTAGGGAGCTTCGCTCTTTTGGCACGATCGCCTCCTGCTAATGGGTGAACAGATAGAACGAGAGCAAACCAATCCAGTTAGTTTACCCGACTGTGCGAAGTGACAAGCACTTTATTAAAAGTACTTTGGAGATGTAGAACACCAACAACTCCAAAGGAATCCACATCATGCTTGCTAACGAATCCAATCAAACCTTCACCAATCAAGCTCAGTTTAATAAACCCGTTCTAGGGTTAGGCAGCTCTGGATCGGTAGTTAGAGAATTACAACAAATATTAACTGATAGATGCGCTTATTTCGGAGCGATTCACGGAATTTTTAATCAAGAAGTAGAATATGCCGTCATTGTTTTTCAGAATTGGGTTTTCCTCAAAGAAGATGGTATTGTCGGGCCGTTGACTTGGCAAGCACTTTATACAGGCGCTCCAGTTAATATGCCCATGCTGAAGCGCGGAGCTAAAGGTGAAGCAGTAATCACACTTCAGCAGGTGCTATTTGTAGCCGGTGACTTTAATGATGAAATTAACGGTGTATTTGGGCCGCGCACCGATGCTGCTGTTAGATTCTTCCAAAAACGCAACGGTTTATTAGTAGATGGAATTGTTGGTGAAAAGACTTGGTATGCTCTTTCTCAAGTGCGTCAGCAAATGGGGGGATGCTGATTGTAAAACCATTTTGTTCTTTTGTTTGCAACATTTAGACTTCTTAGCCTCCCAATTTATCGGGGGTGGGGGAATTGTTAATGTAGCGCTTCATGAACCAAATGGTATAAAAACCCAATTCATTAACCGTTATAGGGACACGGCAAGGCCGTGTCCCTACTTTAAGAAATTAGGAGTTTTCTCTTTATGAGGAGCGAAATCTCCCTGCTATTACTGCCAACAACGCTTAAAAGAAAGCGGGTTGGTGACGAATTAAATTAAGGAACTCTTCACGAGTTTTTTGCTCGTCCTGAAATACGCCGACCATCGCACTGGTAACAGTCCAAGAACCGGGCTTCTGGACGCCTCGCATTACCATACACATATGGGTAGCTTCCATGACAACAGCGACTCCCTTCGGCTCAAGAATCGTCTGCACCGCTTCAGCAATCTGGCGCGTCAGCCGTTCCTGTACCTGCAAGCGGCGAGAATACATCTCAACAATCCGAGCAAGCTTGCTAAGACCTACCACTTTTTGGTTAGGGATATAGGCGACGTGCGCCTTACCCATAAATGGCAGCATATGGTGTTCGCAAAGACTAAAGACATTGATATCCCGGACAAGAACCATCTCGTTATGACCCTCATCAAAGATAGCTCCGTTGACAAGGTCTTCTAGCGACTGAGTATAGCCACTGGTGAGAAAGCGCATTGCTTCTGCTACTCGCTTAGGCGTTTTGAGTAAGCCTTCCCGTTCCGGGTCTTCACCCACTCCCAGTAGCAGCGTCCTTACAGCACTCATCATCTCATCGTTGAGTTCTTCCGGAGGCGGCTGCAAATTGGGTTCTCTACCATTCATTGTGTTGCGGTCAGGTCGCGGCGGAGCAATTTTGGCGCTCAAATCGCCTGATGGGTTAGAGCCATTAGAACCGTGGGAAGAAGCAGTAGTCATGATTCAGTCTTTGTTAGGGTTTGGAGTGGTTAACGGAGTGATGAGTTCGTTAGGGATTTTTTGAGACTGTTGAGTGATGAATTTAGGTTTAATTCGTCATTCAAAACTTACAACTCATAAAACGCCAGCGTTCGGCATTAAGGTTAATTCCTCAATCACTGCCTGTTCTGGCACGAGAGCCATGTGCAGAATCGACTGGGCAACGATTTCTGGTGTTAACATGGCTGAACGGTTCAGTTCGACTTGAACCGTTTCTGTGTCCCAAATTGGGGTATTGACAGCACCTGGAGAGATCGTCACAACGCGAATGCCTTTGGCACGTTCTTCTGCTGCGAGGGTTTTCGATAAGGCAATCAGAGCCGCTTTGCTAACGTTGTAGGCACCCCAGCCAGGAAAAGGTTGCTGACCGGCAATAGATGCCACATTAATAATTATCCCAGAGCCGCGATCGCGCATCGAGGGCAAAATTCCCTGAATACACTGAAACACGCTGGTGAGATTTAGGTCAATCACTTGTTGCCATTCAGATAAAGGTGTTGACATAATCTCGCCGGTGTAGCCCATCCCGGCATTGTTCACCAGAACATCAATCGAGCCAAAGGAGTCAGCGATCGCGGCGACCTTTTCTCTTACCTGCTCAATATCGGCTAGATCCAGGGCATACGCTTTTGCTGTCACCCCGGTCTTCCGAGCAGCTTCAGCGACAGCCTCTAATTTAGACTCAGAGCGGCTGACTAAAGCCACATGGAATCCTGCTTTCGCAAATGCCAAAGCTGTCGCCTTGCCAATCCCACTACTGGCCCCGGTAATCAAGGCACGCCGTTCGATTGGAGAAGTCATCAATTCTTCCCGTATTTTTTGATTAGGTAGCTATCAGCTCTTTGCTTACTTTTCCTACTTGGTTTGGCTACCCTGTAGGAAAGCAAAATAAGCTTAAGCGATCGCCTAGGAGAACGCTTACTACGTAAAGTTCTCATTGTTTGAGTCGTTGTCTACGATCGATTCGCTGTCGCCGTTAATTGCTTGCCAGCTCATCGCTAATTTCTTAGAAGGCAACTCCTCTCAACTGAGAACTTGTAATAATTTGTTACCTTGTTGATTATACCACTCGTCACAGCGTCTTCTAAGGTCAACCCTCGTTAGGCGGAGATTTCCGTATAAACGCCAATACTCCGAAACTTTTGATAACGTAGCTCCCGCCGCTGTTGAGAGGTCATCTGGGAGAGTTCTTCTAAGTTTTGCAACAGAGCATCTTTTAAGATGGCAGCGGCTTTTAGCGGCTCGCCATGAGCGCCGCCAACAGGTTCGGGCAACAGAACATCGAGAATGCCTAAGTTTTTCAAATCCCAAGCCGTAATTTTTAGTGCTGTGGCTGCTTGGGGAGCTTTGGAAGCATCTTTCCACAAAATTGCTGCACAAGCTTCGGGGGTCGCAACGGTATAAACGGCGTGTTCAAACATTAATAGTCGATCGCCGACGCCAATTCCCAACGCACCGCCAGAACCACCTTCCCCGATAACGGTGCAGAGGATCGGGACATCCAGGCGGAACATCTCCCGCAAATTATAGGCGATCGCTTCTCCTTGTCCCCGTTGCTCGGCTTCCACACCTGCCCAAGCTCCCGGCGTATCGATAAACGTGAGAATCGGCATTCCAAAGCGATTGGCGTGTTCCATTAACCGCATCGCCTTGCGGTAGCCTCCTGGAGCAGGCATCCCAAAATTCCGGGCGACATTATCCTTCGTATCGCGGCCCTTTTGATGACCCAGCATCACAACGGGACGCCCACCCAGACGAGCTACGCCGCCGACTAACGCTGGGTCGTCATTCCCACCGCGATCGCCGTGTAGTTCCATCCATTCATCGCTCATTGCCTGGATGTAGTCTAATGTACTGGGACGCCGAGGATGCCGAGCCAGTTGCAGCCGCTGGGACGGGGATAAACTATTGAAAATCTCCTCACGAAGTTGCACTGCTCGTGCCTCCAACTGACGAATCTGATCGGAGACATCGACGTCCTGATCTTCTGCAAGTTCGCGAATTTGGTCAATTCGTGCCTCTAGTTCGGACAGAGGCTTTTCAAAATCTAGAAGTAACGGCTTGCGCTCAGAAGAAGTTGACATAGTTCCTAGTCAGCGATCGGTGGTCAGTAGTGCAGCGACGAGCATAGGGGGTCGCCCTTACAATGCTCAGTAGTCAGTCAGTTGTCAGTAGTCAGCCGTCAGGAGTTAGGAGTCAAAGAAAGAAGTAACACTAGACAAAAAATAACTAGCCTTTTTCTATCAACTGACAACTGACTCCTGACTCCTGACTAATAAGTCAACAAAGGTCGGAATCCATGCCTTACGGAGGATTCACCGATTTGCTCCATCTTCTCCACGGTAATTTGATTGCGTCCCCAAGAAAAGTTGGTGTGCCACTTTTCAAATTCCAATAGCATCGATTCGGCAAAACAGGCGAATAACTGGCGTCCCGGAGCTTCCATCAAATTGACGATTTTCATAATCCGCCAGTCAATATCCAGGGAATGCTCAACAATCCCCCCATTGACGACATAGACGCCCGGATGCTGAATTTTTGTTGACAGGTTTTTCGGGTAGCCCCCATCAATCAGCAAACAAGGTTTTTTCAAAACCGTGGGATCAATTTCCATCCCTTTGGGCATACTGGCTACCCAAACTACAATATCAGCCAAAGGCAGCGCCTCTTCCAATCCCATGATTTTGCCTCTGCCGAGTTCCGCCTGCAAAGCTTGCAATCGCTCTTGCTTCCGGGCAATCAGCAACAGTTCTGGCACTTCAGTTCGAGCATCTAGCCAACGACAGACAGCGCTGCCAATATCGCCTGTAGCTCCACAAACCGCCACAGTTGCTTTACTGAGATCGATGCCCAGCTCTTTCGACACTTCTTCCAATTGGCGACAGATAATGTAAGCCGTATGGGTATTGCCGGTAGTGAACCGCTCAAATTCCAGTTTGATATTGCGAACCTGCTTACTTTCATGCAGGTTGAATTCTTCAAAAATAATCGAGGAAAAGCCGCCCAGCGCACTAATGTTAATGCCATGTTTTTGAGCATGAGCCATTGCGTTGAGAACTTTCCGGACTGCTGTCTTACCTCTCCCACTGGCCAGCATTTCTGGTACAAAGCAAGATTCCACATACCGACCTTCGATTTTTTGCCCGGTAATGCTGGTGACAGTGATGTGATCGACGATTTGAGGCGGAGCGCTACACCAAAAATCTAGCCCTTGATCGGCATATTCTGGGTAGCCAAGCTCTCTAGCCACAGATTGAGCGTGTTGCAAATTAGTAAGGTGACCGATTAAACCAAACATGAATGGTTCTAACTACGCCTCTGGATAGGAAAGGAAGGTGGAAGGGAAAAAATAGTTAAATACTCTTAACAATAGTACAAAAAATTGCCGCTCTTCTGAGCGGCAGGTTGATTTACATTGATAAATGGCTGTTTTCTTGCCTTCTAGCGAGCGAAAAGCTCGGATCAGACGTTTACAAGCGCGGGTTTTTGTTCGGTTGAGGCTGGCGTAGCGATCGGATCGTAGCCGAGCTGTTGGGTAATCCGTTCTCTGGCTAAAAGGCGGTACTCCCAAAAATGCTCTCCAGCGGCACATAAGCCGAGATACATATTTAGGAATTGAGGCTTTTGGCGTAAAATCAGCCAAAGCTGTCGCCAAAATTGACCGCGAATTTCAGGTCGCCGAATGCCCTGATGCCAAATTAACTGGGCGACTAGCCGCAGTCCTTTGCCAGCGGGGAAGTACATATTTTGCGTTCTTCCTGGCGGTGGAACGATGTTGAGGCATTGATTAAAACAGCGTCTGAGATAGTTCTGGGGTTCGTACATTGTCCAGAAGCCTTCTACATACTCTCTGGCAATGTCTGCTAGAGGTCGGCTGGGCGTAAAATTCATCAAGGAATTCTGATCGCCAACTTCGGTGATGCCAACTCCTTCTAATAAACGCTGCTCTTTTTGGAGCCGAGTCCACAAAGCCGTATTCGGCAAGGCCTGCAAAATGCCGAGCATGGGTTGAGGAATACTGGTTTCTTCGACAAAGGCTTGAATGCGATCGCCAGCACCCGCGCGTTCTCCATCGAAGCCGAGAATAAATCCTGCATAAATTAGCATTCCGGCTTCGTTGATCTTGCGACACGCTTCTAAAAGCGGGTTGCGGGTATTTTGAAGCTTTCGAGTGACTTGCAGGCTGTCTTGATCTGGGGTTTCAATACCGAGAAAGACGGCGTAAAAACCGGCTTTTTTCATCAACTGTAGTAGTTCATCATCCTCTGCTAAATTAACAGAGGCTTCGGTCATGAAGGTGAAGGGATAGTTGTGTTCCTGCATCCAAGGAATCAATTCTCGTAGCAGGCGCTTGACGTTGCGTTGATTGCCAATAAAATTGTCATCGACGATGAATAGGGAACCCCGCCAGCCTAAGTCATAGAGGCTTTGCAACTCTGCCAACACTTGACCCGGTTCTTTGGTACGCGGTTTGCGACCGTAGAGGCTGATAATGTCGCAGAATTCGCAGTTAAATGGGCAACCGCGAGAAAACTGAATTGCCATCATCAAGTAGGCATCTCGCTTCAGTAAATCAAAGCGAGGAAGGGGACTTAGGGTAACATCCGGCTTTTCGATGGAGCGAAAAACACCTTTTTCTTGACCCTGAGCGATCGCTTGCAGAAAGTCCGGTACTGTTAATTCCCCTTCATCCAAAATTAGATAATGTGCTCCAGAGGCGAGAGCGTCTTCAGGAACGGACGTTGGATAAGGCCCTCCAACTGCCACTTTTTTTCCTAACTCGACAGCCTTTTTGATCAAAAAGTGAAAATCTTCTCGTTGTGCCAGCATTGCCGATAGAACAACGATGTCGCACCACTCCCAATCGGCCTCCGTCTCAGTCTTCACATTGCGGTCATAAAACTTAATTTCCCAATCTTTTGGCAACAGTGCTGCAACTGTAATAATTCCCAAGGGAGGAATGACCGCTTTGAGTCCAGCGATTTCCATAAAACGGTCATATGACCAGAAAGACTGGGGAAAAGTGGGGGAGAGTAAAAGCGCCTTCATTGACTCCGTCCTCAAATAGATGACTTGGTTTCAGGCAATTCCCCACTCTTACTCTGCACTACCTGACTTGACATCCCCCACAAGTTATACTAAGCAACTATGCAGCGGCAAGCCCGTAGGCTGACATCCGCATGATATCGCGGGTAGTAAAGCCAATATTGCTCAGCGCTTCGCCGTATTGAATCATGAAGTCTTCAACTAAAGATTCTTTGTCCATTCCCAGAATACTGGCATCCTTTTCGACTTCGTTGAGCATCCGCCAGACGATGGGAAGGTTCTGACGATTGGCTGCTTCAAATTCTGCTTTGGATTCCTCGAAATGGTTTTTCAGCCACACTTCGCCGTAGTTAAGATGGCTGTATTCATCTTTAACAACACCCTCAGTAATTTTACGGGCGAAGTCATCGGCAACGGGGATATATATGTTGTAAGCAGCGATCGCAAAGCATTCGATAATTAATGCTTGAATCAGCAAACAGGTCACAATCCCGCCTTCTGCTGCCGCATCTTGGAAATTTTGGTGCAGTCCGGAGAAGAACTTGCGAGCAAATTCTAAATCTGGCGTCACTTCGAGATTCCGCCCGCAGGCTTCAAATCCTTTCTTGTGACGACTCTCCATTTTGGATAAACGGATCAACTGCTCCTTATCTTCTGGTAGCAATTCTGCTAACTTGATGTAATTCTCATGAGCCTCTTGTTCGCCTTCTATCACAATCGCATTGATGCGGCTGTAGGCGTCCTTGTAGGTTTCACTGTGGAAGTCAATTTCTAGGCTGGTTTCAAGCGACGGCATAAATCTCCTGTCTGCTCCTCACGAATAGGTCGATCCTAGACCGACCTAAATTTCTGTGGAATAGTAACGTAACTTAATCTAATAATTGTACTGTACCTATCCTGGAGCCAAACGGGATCAGTCAATTTAAGTAAGTATTCATGCCTAAGAAAAATCCACAGGGTCGATTGTCAGTCACTCAGCTTTCCCATCTGGCGAACCCGCTATTGCTGTTGCTAGGCGCTTGTGTCGTGCTATTACCGCTTGGGATTGTCTTCGTCACCTCTTTTGACAAAGTGGGTGCGACACCTGGAGGAAGCTTCTTTCCATCTCACCCCAGCTTTGCCAACTACCGCGAAGCTTGGAGGCGCGGTAACTTTTTATTAGCGTTTGCCAATTCAACCCTAGTGGCGCTAGCTGTAACGGGGTTTCAGACGATCACCGCTGCACTCGCCGGTTATGCGTTGGCGCGGCTGAAGTTTCAGGGGCGTCAGGCAATTCTGCTGATTGTCTTGGCTACGCTGGTAATTCCCTTTCAACTGTTGGTAATTCCAATTTTTTTGGTTTTAAAGTGGGGACACTTGATCAACACTTACTGGGCGCTGATTTTACCCACAGCGGCGAATGGATTTGGGATTTTTCTGTTGCGGCAGTATTTTCAAACGATTCCAGTGGAGTTGGAGGAAGCAGCGGCGCTGGATGGGGCAAACCGCCTACAAATTCTGTGGCGGGTGATGCTACCGTTGTCTCGTCCGGCATTGGTGACGCTGTTTCTGTTCACATTTATTGGGGAATGGAACGATTTGTTTAAGCCCCTGATTTTTACAACGCGACCGGAATTGAGGACGGTGCAGCTAGCGTTGGCAGAGTTTCAGGAGCAATTTACGAATAATTGGCCTTTGCTGATGGCGGCTGTTGCGATCGCTACGGTACCTGTCGTGTTACTGTTTCTCGTCGGACAGCGTCAGTTCATTCGGGGGATTGCGGCGACGGGGATTAAGAATTAATCTGACGCTTGCAGGGGATGTCTTCTAGATCCCTACAAGATATTGTGCATATATCCTGTCAATCTTGTTACAGTTTGTCACAATCAGGAGTATGCAGAAACTCGGTATATTTTTAATTGTTTTCTCTTTCCTGCCTTGGGTGGCAATCCTCTTAGTGGTGCCCTTGCTACCGCTAGCGATCGCCCAAAAAGCCATATTGGTTCCGATTCTTGCGGTTGTGGGAGAAATTGCCTTTTGGGTAGGTTTGGTGCTAGTCGGAAAAGAAGCCGCAACCAAATATCGGGCTTACTTGAATCCGGGCGCAATTTGGAGGAAGGTTAAAAAATTGATCCGCCCCAAGAAGAGATCGAATTGACCTATCTTGGGATATCTCTGGAGAACCGCGATTAATCGCCTCTGAAGAAAGCGTTTTAGGCGTTATCTGCGATGACTTTGAGGCGAATCGTGCGATCGCCTTCATCATCCAAACTTACCTCCACGACTTCACCCGCAAGGCGTTCCAGGCAAGAAAGGAGCGATCGCAAATGAGGGCTACTTGCGCCAGTGTCTACATACAGCCTATCGGTCAGACTGCCCAGCCGCTTCCAGGTCATGTAAAATTTGGCAATCGTCTGTTCCAGTTGCGCCGCCTGCTTCACCATATCGGCGGCGGTATTTAGACAACCCAGACGCAAAGCTTCCTCTAATGCCATTTCCACGTCAATAGAGGTGCGCTCAATTGCCTGAACTTGAGCGGCGGCGTCTAAGTATTTAGATAAATTCCGGGCATCTGATGTCACCTGTTTAACCGTATCGACATCGGGGTTCCCGGCGACTTCCTCTTTCAGGGCGCTGATGTGAGATTCTGGTAATTTCTCCATTTCCCGCACCAGAGGAGACAGAAATCGGGGGGGAAGAGAACCCGCAGCGGCCTTTTCCTTGACTTCATCTGGTAGCAATTCTGAATTCATGGCTGTCCATTCGTCGGAGAGTTGCCGCACTTCGCGCCTGGTAATGCGATCGCCTTTATTTGCCGCATCTGTCACCAGTTGTTGGATTTCTGGGGAAGCCTTAGAGGTTTCGATGAAGGCGCGTTTGCTGAAGCTACGAATCGCATCCGGGTCAAGATGCCCCTCTTCTAAAAGGGTATCAGCACTATTTGCCAGTTGAATTAAGGAATATGCTTGACTTTTACTGATTTCCCGTTCTTTCAGCCAATTGAGAAATCCGGTACCGCGTCCGTCACCGCCTTGTTTCTCTCGATCGCGCACGATTCGCAAAATCCGCCCCCGCCAGATTTCTGTCTGCAAGTCGAAGCGATCGCACACCAGCCAAGCATTCTCTACTAGCTTCTGAAACTCAAACTCTGGAATCTGCTCATCCTCTGGATCGGGCAGATCGAAATTTAGATCGACTGGGTTCTGAAGGGCAGCAGCCAGTTCGCTGGGAGATTCGGGTGATTGCACCATTAGTAGCGCTCTATGGGGGTCGATCGCCTTATTATGACACAACCCGTAGCCGCAGACTCTCTAGCACAAAAGCGCGATCGCTGCAACGTTAAAATATAAGCCAAGTCTTACAGAGGTAAATATGTCAACTATCACCGACATCGGGACATTAATTGTGCGTACTCCAGAAACCTGTGGAGGTCGTCCGCGAATTGCAGCGAGGAGAGTTTCTGTTTAAGCAATCGCCCTAATCCAACCAGAGCAACAGCATATTTTAAGTGCAGGTTGCTTGCAGCAAAATTCGCTCAATTGCTACCGTTGCATCTGTGGCTAAGATTCTGGCGTTTATTTTGATTCTTCAACCGGAGGTATAGGGGAAGCTTGAGAAATCACGGTAGCGCCTCGATATTTTAATCCCGATGTCGGTTGAGACACCGGCATATTTTCTGTTTTGCGGACTTTACAAACCTGACCCCGGTATTTTCCTGTAACTTCAACTTCTGCTACTTCAACAGTTGAAGAGGTGGATTCGTAGTTAATCCCGCGATAGCTGAGTTGAGTCTTGTCGTCTTCCTGAAATTCAGGTTGAGGCGCAATCTTAGGCTCAGATTGCGTGTCAAATTGAGCATCGACTACAGGCTGACATTGCTGCAAAAGTCGTCTTGCGCTTAGCAGTACGACCAATAGCAGCAATACCTGAATTTGCCAAGGCGCTACAACCAAACTTACAAATAAACCAACAAGAGAAATTGCGGCGGCGAGATAGGAAATTTCGTCAGCAGAATTTTGAAGGATATAAACAGCTAGCAAGGTAATCGCTAGCGGCATGATGAAAGACAAGGACATATTTATCACTTCTGAAGTTACCTCTGAAACTAGAGTGCGAAGTGTATTTAAAAATATAAGCGAATTATTACTAATCAGCCTACTACTGGTGGATTAATTTGGCTCATCCTTTTGGTTGAACAGTTGAATCCTAAATCGGTCGTATTTAAGAACTGGCTGAGGTTCCAAGCAGAGAAGAAACTATCATAACTGGCGGGAAAGCGATCGCAACCTAACAATACGGCGACACATCTCTCTCATCGCTTGCCTTTGGCGACGGCGCGGACTTTGTTTATATAAGCTAGTAGGTGCGGGATCTCCCTGCACCTAGTGGAGTTTGGAATTAAATGAACAATACTTAGCGTAACTTTACCGCTAAAAACGATACAAAGACTCTGAATTTAGAAAATCTGTATCGCGCATAAACTCAAGAATCTCGGACGCGATCGCATCTGCGTGACTTCCCGCCGCATCATGACCGCAGTTGGGAATAATCTTAAACTTAGAGCTGGGCATACAGGCATGAAGTTTTTTGCCATCAGCAACTGGGAACCATTGATCTTGATCGCCCCAGAGAATCAGAGTCGGACACGCGATCGCACTCAGGTTATCTTGTACGTTACGAATTAAATTCGGTTCATTCTTTACCAATCGCTGAATTTCTTGCGCTGCGTGTTGTAAATCTTCGGCAGTTTTTGTCAAAGCATTCGGAAATTCGACATACGGATAAGTAATCCAGTAAACTTCTTCGGGTGTAATTCGTGTCCAATCCACTACAACTTCCCGACGCCCGAAGGCTACAATTTGCCACAGTAGCGGTGCAAACAGTTGAGTCACGCGCAAGTGATCCGCTATCTTAACTAAATCTAACGGCAAATCTGCTAATAACTGCATCCCCCAAAACGGCAATCGTTTGAGGAAAATCGGTACATTAATTACAACTAATCTATCGAACAAATCTGGATGCGCTTGGGCGGTGGCGAGGGTCACTAATGCCCCCAAAGATAGGGCTACCACAACAGCCGGTTCATCGCATAACGCTCGCACGATCTGCTCTAGTTCGAGCGATTGATGACCGAGTATTTCCGGGTGTGATGGCATCTCGGAAAAACCGTGTCCTTTCGCATCGAAACAGATAACGCGAAAATGTTGTGACAATGGCTCAATCGCGTAACGCCAATTGTAGCTCCAGCTCGCCATTCCATGCACTAAAAATAGCGGTTTACCTGTACCTTTTTCGCCATAAGCAATTTTTACAGGATTCCCGTTAGCATCAGAAATGGTTATCGTTTGACGCCCGTTTGGAAATGTGGCTTCCCACCAGTCTTTCTTACTCATCTGTTGTACAATTCCCTTGAGAATCGAATTCAAGGGTTAGCCAATAAACTTTGCTTGCAAGGAATTAAAAATATCAGATTGGAAAGGAGAAACGAATTAAAGTTTTTAATTTTTAATTTTTATTTAGTTATCGTTTGCCACAGCAGATTCAGGATAAAAAGACTAAAAGCAGCAATGCAAATCACAAAGAGCATCAACCCACCCAACAGCAGAATGATAAACCACCAATCTGCCTTTTGACTCTGCCGAGGAGAAGCGAGATGAGCTTCTAGAAGCATCATGTTTTTAGCATTCGCTTTCCAGGTAGCGTCAAAGAAATCCCCCAACACCGGCACAGTGCCAACTAAAGTCTCAAAAATAATATTTAGCACCATCCGCACCAAAGCTTCTCGTGGTAGACCCAGCAGCGCTGCCTCCAGAACGATATAGCCTGACAAGGCACTTCCTAGTATATCCCCGCCTCCAGGGAGCAGTCCAAGTAGAGGATCGATGCCCACGCGGTAGGAAGTTCCCGGAATCGCGATCGCATTATCCAGAATATAAGTAAGCGATCGCAGGCGCTTAATTCTAGCTGACTTGGCGTCCGTCGATCTTATAGGAGGCTTGGGAGGAGGCTGAGACATCAGAATCGATAATGGGGGAGTGAGTAGCGGATAGGGAAAAAATCGTTACCACCTACTACTGACGGACAAGGAACAAAGCTTCGTCTTGCTATTGGAACGTCTTGCTGTTGGCATTAGTGTTCAACACCTCAAACCCATCCCTTCTGGAGGTACGGAAGACATTTCTTGCTCCATATCCGTTAGCGTTGTCAGCGTTGAGCTAGGAGTTGCAACTTGTTCGATTTGAGTCAACAGGGTTTGCGCTTGTGTCTCTCCCTTATCAGCCAGTTGCTCTAGGTAGAGCTTGAGTTCGTCGGCAAGGGCACTGGGAAGGTACATGGCTACCACTCCGTCTTCCGGTGTGAGCTTCTTTTATGCATCATAGCTTCGTCGGGCACTAGAATTCAGCCCCGATTCTTGCAAGTTAACAACTTGCAAGTTAAATGTTTAAACTAACCTAAAATTTCTCCTCCTTTCAAGCTTTAATCTTCTATTCCCAAAGACGGTTGACATCTATCAGTGTGTTTGATAGCACCTATCTATAGGTTGAGATTGTTTAATAGACGACAGACAGCTTAGAAGAACTCGCTAGAATTAAGAACAGAGGAGGTTCAAAATTTCCCCTCTTTTCACTGTTTCATTTGATCGTGTTGAGTTTGCAATTATCTTTTTATGGAATTAAGTAGCCAGTCCTCTAACTCTTCTGACCAACCTCCTCCGCAAAGGTGGGCAGAGTTACTAGGAACTGCAATTGCTTTGTTGACCTTGACCTTACCTGTGTTTGCGATCGCTCACTACTCTCCAAGCGGCGCTCAAAGCTTGCAGCAGCAAACCAGCTATTCAATCCCGATACCCGAAGACTGACCTTCAAGATACAACAAATGGATATCGCGTAATCCTGGAATCTGGGTAAACAGAAGATTCTGTGTTGACCTTCTTCCCGTAGAATGCTCACAAGGGCTATCTGAAAGGATGAAGGATGAAGGAGGAATATTCTGATTCCTCCTTCAACAACGGGTGCGATTCGTAGCGGCTGTAAAGTAACTACGTTAAGCCTCTACAGCCTTCAAACTGACATCAGGGCACCCCCAATACTTTGTGTTGCTTGGAGAAACTGGAGAAACGTTTTGGATTTAACACGCATTCCTGCTCAACCCAAACCAGGTCTCATTAACGTTCTGGTTGAAATTACCGCTGGTAGCAAAAATAAGTACGAGTACGATAAGGACTTACAAGCCTTTGCCCTAGACCGGGTGCTTTATTCTTCGGTGCAGTACCCCTATGACTACGGCTTCGTACCCAACACCCTAGCAGATGATGGCGATCCCCTGGATGGCATGGTGTTAATGGAAGAGCCAACATTTCCAGGGTGTGTTATTCAAGCGCGACCTATCGGAATGTTAGAGATGATTGACGGGGGAGATCGGGACGAAAAAATTCTGTGCGTTCCCGACAAAGATCCGCGCTATGCCCAAGTCAAATCTCTCAAAGACCTTGCGCCACACCGACTAGACGAAATCGCAGAATTTTTCAAGACCTACAAGAACTTAGAGAAAAAGGTCACAGAAATTCTGGGTTGGCAAGATGTCGATAAAGTGATGCCGCTGGTGGAACAATGTATTAAAGCTGGCAGCAAAGGGTAGGTCTACGAGCGCTAGGTGAGCAAACTAGGAAAAAATTGAGGGATGAAGTGGTTTGAGAACGTTAGAATCAGCTTTAGCTGAGAAAACTTTTCATGCGCCGAACCCTAGTGCTGATAGATACAACATGAGGAAAGTGCAGGCATAGCAGGAGAAGCAATCAGCGCCTTGCACTTTCTCAATGGTGTTAATTACCTTTCTTGTATGCAGCGATCGCTTCTTCTATCAAAAATTCATAGTTGCACGCTTACTAGGGCAAATCTTGACTATGTAGGGAGTATCAGTATTGATAGAACCCTGTTGGATGCCGCAGGTATACTACCTTATGAACAGGTACAAGTCGTGAATGTCTCGAATGGAGAGCGCTTGATTACTTATGCAATCGCGGCACCGGCAAATTCAGGGGCAGTCGAACTCAATGGTGCGGCGGCTCGTTTGGGCATGAAGGGCGATCGCTTAATCATCATGACCTACGGGCAATTTAGCCCAGAAGAACTGAAAACTTATCAACCTAAAGTTGTCCTCGTAGACGGGCAAAATCGGTTAATAGAAGTCCGCCGCTACGACGATCTGCTAAGCGTGCAGCTAACTTCTTGAGCGAATATATGTCTTCAAAAGAACCAGCGGCACCAAATCCTCAAATCTCCAATCCCACAGCAAGTCAGTCAACCCAAGCTGACGCAGAGTTTGTGGTGCAGTTTTGGGGTGTGCGGGGCAAAATTGCCGCCGCTGGCAAGGAGACGCTTCGCTACGGCGGCAATACTCCCTGTGTGGAAATGCGGGTAGGCTCCAAACGATTAATTTTTGATGGCGGCACCGGCTTGCGGTTACTGGGTAATCAATTACTGCGTCAAATGCCGGTGGAAGCTTACGTATTCTTTACCGACTCCCAAAGCGATCGCATTCAAGGCGTTCCTTTTTTCGTTCCTGCCTTTATTAAGGGCAATTGTTTTCATATTTATGGGGCAGCAGGATCTGATGGAGCATCGATTCAACAAAGTCTCAGCGACCAGATGACGCCTCCGAATTTTCCAGTCCCCATACAGGTCATGCAATCAGAACTACAGTTCTACGATCTAACTCCCGGCGAGACGCTCGCGGTAGACGATATCACGATTGAAACCTGTTTAACCAACAATTCCCTGCGGACAATAGGCTATCGAGTTACCTGGCAGGGACGCACGGCTGTTTACGCTACGGGTGCAGACAACGATCCGAATGCCCTTGATGAAAATCTGCTGCACTTAGCCCGTGAAGCCGATTTACTCATTTGCAATGCGACTTCCTCGGAACTAGACCAAGGTTTGGGGGCAAACGGTGAGTCTTCTCATGCAGGTGACTTTGCGATTCAACCCTGCGAAAATCCCTTCTGGCAAACCTGCGTTAAAGCCGCTGATGCGGCTAACGTCAAAAAATTGGTGATGTTTAGCTACGAACCAGACTACAGCGATGACTTTCTCGACCAAGTAGAAGGACAAATCCAGTCGGCGTTTCCGAATGGATTACTCGCCCGTGAAGGAATGATTTTAGCCGTTGAGTAATCGGTCATGAGAGTGTAGAGTTTTGAGCCACAAAAAAGTTCTTAAATTCAAAATTCAAAACTTTTTTCTGGTAATTCAGAGTTTTGATCCCTCTTTTGTTACTTTAGGAAAAGAGGGATGAGTGACAAAAGAGTTCTTAAATTCAAAACTCAAAACTCAAAACTCAAAACTTTTTCCTAATCCTCCTCCTACCGACTACTGAAGACTGAAGAACTTAAAGAAGAAATCACCCGACTAATCTCCTGTAGTTTCTGGGCAACTTGACCGCTACCCAATAAAGTTTCTGCCTGAGTCAAACCGGATGATAAATCTGGGGCGAGACCGCAGTGCCATAGGTAAAAACCACCGTTCCAGATAGCTGCTTGCATAAGTTCGCTCTTGTTAC
The DNA here is from genome assembly GCF_039962015.1 of Trichocoleus sp. AS-A1. Lineage (NCBI taxonomy): Bacteria > Bacillati > Cyanobacteriota > Cyanophyceae > Leptolyngbyales > Trichocoleusaceae > Trichocoleus > Trichocoleus sp. AS-A1. Next base: position 81,473 of record NZ_JAMPKG010000003.1, read on the forward strand.
CTTGCAGCACGGCTTGCATTTCTTGTACCAATTCAGTTGCGGAGTCTAGGGCAACTTCCTTTCCCTCAAAGCCGTAGTCACGGGGATGAAGCAGGAGGCGTTGCGGAGACGAACCGGGTTGCCAAGTTCCAATAATCGCCGTGCGATCGCGCGGTAAATCGCAGCTACCTTCTAATCCTTTCACCGCTGTGAAATACTGGGGGTTGCCTCGCAATGCCGAAGAGTCTTGAAACATCCCTTCCGTGGGAGGATGGACAAACCCCGCCACAACGTGAGCTTCCCCTGCATAGGGACACCACATTAACTCCATCGTTGCAAAGGGTGGACGTTTGCCAATTTGGTCGCGGTAGGGAACCAGTCCTGCCGCTTGGGGGAAATGCTTGGGCAAATAAACAAATCCGAGTTGGGTTGCCTCAAACACCTGCTGGACGACAGGGAGGGATAACTCAGCCCAATTGACACCCAACGCCTGCCAAATCTCAATCAGTGGCAAGCCTTCCTTGGTAGGCATCCGGTCGCCCCCGTGCATCACCACCGCCTGTCCAGCGGTTGCCAAGATTAAAGCTGTCAGTGGCGTTATGGGTGCCGTGCGCGATCGCCCATCGTAGGGCGTCCCCAGAACGATAACCGGGCGTTCTGAGCCGATGGGTTGCAGTTTTGGCCCTAGTGCGTCGTAGGCGTCTAGCATCCCTGCCAATTCTTCGCCGATGGGACGCTTAATCCGATGGGCGATCATAAATGCTCCAATCTGCGCTGGTGTTGCTTCCTGTAGGAGCATCATCCGTGTCGCTTCCTCAGCTTCGGAGCGACTTATATTTTCGCCCGTATGGACGCCACTACCCACTTTTCGCAGAATTTCCCTGAACTCATTACTCATAGTATTTTGTCGTAGTCAATCGTTATCAGTTTTTGCGAATGGCTAATTCTCAAAAGATTTTTTGCAATAGCCATTAACCATTAGTTAACAGGTATAGAAGCATCCGAACAGATTATTGTGTTGCCAATCGCTCCTGCAAATTGCATCGGGACTAACTCGCGTACCATCTGGCAAAAGTGCTGAATGGGGGGAATCAGCAAGCGATCGCGCGTTGTTACCATCACGACCTGACGAGACAAGCTGGGATCTCCTAGCGAGTCGGCTAAGTTTGGCGTCCCCGGCGCGGGTGTGGAATCAATGACTCGAATCGCCAGCGTTGCATCCTGGCGAGCATCTACCAAAGCTGACTGGGGCAAAAGGGCAATCAATTCTCCTTGCCGCACGACACCGCGAAAGGCATCAAGCGTATTTAACTCCATCACCGCCTGAAGATTAGCGCCTTGCCGCAAAAATCGCTCTTGTACCAAGCGTTGCATCCCGTACCCATCCTTAAATACCACTTGCGGGTAGTGAACGAGTTCTGACCAGGGCACCTGTTGGTACTTAGTCAGAGGATGATTTGCCGCCATCAAGATTTCGATTCGTTCATTGTATAAGACATCGACCACCATATCCGGGCTAGCCGTTAAAAAGCGGTTATTCATCACGATCGCGACATCAACCATTCCGTCTCGCAAGACTTTGAGAGCGCGATCGCTTCCAAGCGAAGTCACTCGCAGCTGCACCGCCGGGTAATCTCGGCAAAACTGCTGCAACACGGACGGCAAGTATTGGGCGCAAACCGAGTGAATCGCTGCCACACAGAGTTCGGGTTGTTTTCCTGCCAACAAGTCTGCTAATTCTTGCGTGGCTTGTTGCCACTCTTGACAAATTTTGCGGGCGCGGGGCAAAAAGCGTTCGCCTCCGACTGTTAGCTTTGCCTGAGCCGTGCGATGAAACAGGGAAATACCGAGATCCGTTTCCAGAGACTGGATTTGCCTGCTAATAGTGGACTGAGTGAACCCACACTTTCGCGCCGCTTGCTGAAAACTGCCGGTTTCAGCAACTGCTAGAAAGGCTTGCAACTGCTCTAGTCGCATGATATGTAGCCTAAATTACATTTAAAGCCGATGAAATGAATTTAGCGGATTTGCTTAACTGTTTTGGTAGGGCTTGATACAGCAGCTTAGTCAGGGTGGCACAAGCGGGTCTTACCATAGCATGAACGGGAAAACCCTTGGAAATAAATACGATATACGCCAATCGTATACTCAGCGAAGCGATCGCCGACGGCATCGCATCAAAATGAGTGATGAAAAAGATACCCCTTAGCACTCTCTGATGAATCAGCATGAAGAAACAAACCTCGCTCCTAGTCGCCAGCCGAAACCACCACAACTTGCAACTGATCGCACAATTCTTGATTCAGGAAGGATATCCAATCCTCACCGCTGACAGCTTGGAGGAGTTTGAGCAAGCTTTGAGACATTCTGCACAAATCAGTCTCGCTATCGTAGATATCTGTAGTCTAGACAGTCGGATTTGCGAATGGCTGCGGCACGAGGCAATTCCCATTCTGATGCTTTCTAACCAGTCTGGCTCAACGGACTGGCAGTTTACACTGATCGCTGGCGCTGCCGATCATCGGATCAAACCCATCGGTAAAGCAGAACTACTGACGCGAGTTAGTTCGATTTTGAAACACAGATCTAAATTTGAGCTTGGGAAAGCCCGCGACAACCGGCTATTAAAAGCGGCACCCAATTTACAGAAGTCTAACCCAAAGGTAGATGACTTAGTTTTTAGAGACGCGCTGACAGGAATTGCGAATCGCCATCATTTTGAAGAAATTTTAGAACGGGAATGGAGACGTGCGGCTAGAGAGGCAAGGTTTCTGTCGTTGATTATGATTAATCTTGATTTTTTCAAAGCTTTTAAGGATACCTACGGACTTCAGCGAGGCGATTATTGTCTAAGAGAAGTTGCAAAAGCTTTAAGTGCTGCTGTGAAAAGATGTGGAGACGTTGTCGCCCGATATGGGGGTGAAGAATTTGTGACACTTCTCCCCGATACCAATCGCTCTGGGGCGATTGTCGTGGCAGAGGCAATGCGTTTAAATGTGGCAGATGTAAACATTTCCTACGCGAATTCTCCGATTGGCGACCGAGTAACTATAAGTTTAGGGGTTGCCACGTTAATTCCTGAGAGAAATTCCACCCCGCAAGCCTTGATTGCTGAGGCGCAAAAGATGCTATCTGTAGCAAAAGAGGAAGGAAGCGATCGCTTCAAAATTTATCCGATTTCAGGCTAACCTCAAGATCCAAATAACAGAATATTGAGCCATTGTGAGCCATATCACGGCACTTATGACTGAATTACGATAGCACTAGAGAGAACCCAAAACAAAGGGGGAAATTTGAAGGAGCAACCGTTGATTTTGGCGGCAGAGCGAAACCAGCGCCACCTGGAACTTGTGGTTCAATTCCTCGGCAAAGAAGGGGATTGTGTCAAAAGTGCTAACCTTTTAGAGGGACTCGATCTAGCCCTATGCCAGTCAAAAGCAATCGGTTTGGCGCTGGTGGACATAGACGGTTTTTACCGGCGTGTTTGGAAACGCTGCGAACGAATTCGGGATCGGCAAATACCCTTTCTAATACTCTTGCCTAAGCAAAGTGTCGCGATTGAGCAGCAAAACCTAGCTCACGGAATGCAAAGTACATTAGTTAAACCGCTAGTCGTCAAAAAGTTCCTAGGGATCGTTCGCAGTCTACTAAGAGATTAAGTATGAGCCGGATTTTGTTGCTTGTAGAGCAAAAAGAAAACCGCCGCCTGCTCTCAGAGTGGCTTGCTGGGCATCACGAAGTATTGCTACCTGACGAAAAAGAGACGGGGAGGCGAGGAGCTAAGGAGCAGGAACACAACAGAGAAATTTTACTCAATCCTCAGTCTTGTAGAAATGGGATAAATTGGCGTCTTCTCAGTTCTCAGCCGGAACGGGATTTCCCCACCCTGGCTGCGCTGCTCAGCACTCAGCACGGGCAGGGTACTGTTCTACCCTTACCGCTTAGCCCTCAGTCTTTAATCCTGAACACAGCTTTTGACCTATGCGTCTTAGATAGCGTGGCTCTAAAGCAGTTTTGGGAAGAGGTGCAAGCGAGAAAAGCCACTGAATTACCAGTTTTTCTGCCATTTCTGTTGATCGTTCCTCGTCAGGATGTGGGGTTGATGACTCGACACCCGTGGAAGAGTGTTGATGAGTTAGTCACTATCCCCATCGAGAAGATGGAGTTGCAGACGCGGGTGAAGATGTTGTTGCGGACGCGACAACTCTCGTGGGATCTCAAACAGCGCAATGCTGAGTTAAAGGAGACAAATGAGCGCTCGCAACAGGAAATAGTCAAGCATCAGCAAGCAGAAGCCCAACTCCGACAAAGCGAAGAAAAATTCCGGCAATTTCTAGAAGCAGCACCAGACGCGATCGCGATTGTTGGCGCAAGCGATCGCATCGTTCTCGTTAACACTCAAATTGAGAAAATGTTTGGCTATGAGCGCGATGAATTGCTTGGGAATACTCTGGAGATGTTGCTACCCGATTACATCCGGCGCGTACACGATCGAGAATGCACTGATTCCTGTTGTGAACCTCAAGTCCCACCGATGGGAGTGGGGTTTGAGCTATTTGCCCGACGCAAGGATGGCACTGAGTTCCCCGTAGATGTCAGCCTCAGCCACATCGAAACCCCGCAAGGATTTCTCGTTACTAGCATTATTCGCAACATCACCGTTCGCAAGCAAGCAGAAGAAGAAATTCACAAGGCGTTGGAACAAGAGCGACAATTGGGTGAATTGAAATCTCGCTTTGTGTCAATGGTTTCCCACGAGTTCCGCAATCCGCTGACCTCAATTTCTCTGTCTGCCCATATGTTAGAACATTGCTCTAATGAATGGTCTCAGGAGAAAAAAAGCAAATATTTGCTGCGGATTAAAGACATCGTTAGAAATATGACCGACCTGTTAGAAGATGTGCTTTTAATCGGCAGAGCAGATGCCGGGAAATCAGAATTTAATCCAGTCCCCCTCGATCTAACAGAATTCTGCCGTAATTTAGTAGAAGAAATCCAACTGAGTGCTAGCAATCAGCACGAGATAAATTTTGTCAGTAATCAAACGCAATTCAAACTTGAAAATTTCAATACTGATAATTACTCTCTTCAAGGTTATAATCTGGAATGTTTGACCGTCACTGAAAACGAATTTGAGACAATCGTTTCTATGGATGAAAAATTGCTGCGACAAATCCTGAATAATTTGTTATCAAATGCAATTAAATATTCCCCCGAAGGTGGCATCGTTCATTTTGGCTTGACTTGCCAGAACGGAGAGGCAACTTTCCAAATTAGAGATGAAGGAATTGGCATTCCTCCAGCAGATTTAGCGCGGCTCTTTGAAACATTTCATCGAGCCAAAAATGTTGGCAAAATTCCTGGAACTGGCTTAGGGCTGGCGATTGTAAAAAGGTGCGTAGAAATACACGGAGGCAAGATAGCGGTGGATAGCCAAGTTGGGTTAGGAACAACTTTTACCGTAACGCTTCCGTGTGAATAGTTAATAGCGAGTGGTTATTAACTATTCACTGTCCATTCTTTCAAAGCGATCGCGATTCCTTGTTTTAATTCTGGGGTGAGATTTTCGGTGGTAGCGAGTTGCTGTAATTGCTGATAAGCAATGGGAAATTTTTTGAGAGCAGCGATCGCGTGCAGTTTTACCCCTGCATCGGGATCTGCTAACAGTTCAATTAACTGGTTGATCGCAATGGCATCTCCTAACTGTCCCCATGCCATTGCCACCGCTTGTTTAACCTTGGGATCTTGAGCAGTTGAGCTTTCTGATTCAAGTGCTGTCACCAGGATTTTAGCAGCTGTTGGGACTAATTTTGGAGAATCCACTCGCCCCAAAACGGTGACAATTTCCTGCCATAGCACCGGAGACTCAACAGAAAGGGCTTGTTGCAAATACTCCAAGGCGGCTGCTGTTTGGGGGAGCGATCGCACGATGTCTACTTGCAAGCTAAGCGGCGTATTCGGGGAAGCGAGTACCTGAAACAAGGCAGCTGCGGCTTCATCTGTCCCCAGTCGTCCTAATGCGATCGCACTATGCTGACAAACTTCCAAATTAAAGTCAAATAGCAGGGGTTGTAGCTGAGTTACTAGATTCAATTGTTCTAGTAAATCGGAGCGCATCCCCAAGCCAATTACCGCTTCTTTTCTCACTTGTGCGGCTGGATCTTGCAAGGCATCCATCAATACTGGCGGAATCCGGCTGTCGTGAAAACTACCCAGTGCTTCAATCGCAGCGGCTCGAATCGCAGATTGAGGATCTTGAACCACGTTCAGGAGAGGCGCAATGGTTTCGGAACGGCGGATCTGAGCAAGCGATCGCACGGCTAACAGTCGTGTCTCTGACTCTGCTAATAGTTCGGTCAAAGCCTCCACAGCCGGAGAGCCGATATGCGCTAAAGCAGCCGCTGCTGCCACTGTAAGTTCTTCATCCTCAGATGTTCTCAGCAGCTCTACTAAGGCGGTGATGACGGCAGGATTGTCAAATTCTCCCAGAATGCGACCAGCAAACCAGCGCTCCTCCAAGTCGGCGTCTTCGTCTTTCAGAATGGAAATCAAAGGAGCGATCGCGCCTTCCCCTAATTTGGGTAACACCTTCGCCACTTCCCACCGTTCCTGAAAATCCCCTGCATCAAGTACATCTAAAGCCAGATTCAGTAATTGCTCTAAGTAAAGCGAGTTAGAATCTTCTCCTGTTAACGACTCTCCCTGCCTTCCCTCTGCTTTGTTAAGTGGCAGTTGCTGCAAGCATTGGTTTAGCAATGACCAGTTTTTTTGCTGTGCTGCAACCGTAGCCTGCTCTAAAACACTTAATAACATCATTTAAATCACTTTTACTGAATTTTTACCCGACACGCTTAGCCCACACTAGCTAACCTTGTTTCCTAAACTTGGATGCCTTTAAGCTTCACAAGCTAGTTTACCTAGAGTTTAGGTCAGATACCAGATTTGCCGATAAATCCCTATAGAGGCTGTGTTTGCTTTATTTTGACTAATAGAAATTTTCCTCAATCTACTCTTACCCTGGCTTCAAATGCGAATCAAGCATTAATTTAATGCATTAATTTCATTTCCGAATAATTCTATAATTAAAAACATAAATTCAGCCTTTCTCCTCTCTAACTAATTTTTCAAATCAAGATTTGCTAACCACACAGGCTTTTTGAAGGTAGATACTTTTATGAAATTGTTGCCACTCTCTACAATCAATATGGCAATAGATTTCTGCTCTGTTACGGAGCCTCAAAGTCGGCAACTAAACATTTTGGGTAGGATAAACTGATGCTGATAACGGTGGAACTACGTTGGTTTTATCCCGGCACAATCCCCACAGAGATTGAACGCTGGTTCAAGCAAGATAGTCTCGGTGGACAGATAAAGTCACTAGAAGACCGAGAAGACTGGTATTTATACTTACCTAAGAGTAACTACCTGGGTATCAAACTGCGGCAAGGAAAGCTGGAAATCAAGTGGCGTCAAGCCGAATTAAAGGTGCTGCATTTTGGGGAGTTAGCGGCGGGGAAGGCAGAGAAATGGGCAAAGTGGACGTGTGAAGATCCCACTTCAAAATGCTTTATTCCCGCAGAGGTGGCGGGAAAAGAGTCTTGGATGAGTGTGAAGAAGATGCGATCGCAGCGTGTTTACCAAGACTGTGCTGTTGAACTCACTCAGCTAAATATTAATGGCAAGGATTCGTGGAGTTTAGCTTTTGAAGCTACAGGCGAAGATGACAAGCTAATGGATAACCTTGAAACGGTAGCTAGCCAGGTATTTCAAACTTACCAAGGTTCAAAGTTGCAAGGTAAGGATTCTTTCGCTTATCCTAGTTGGCTGTCTGTAGTTGGGGAGTCACGCTAGGGCACTGACCCAATCTATAATCTTTGTTCACTTAACAGGATTAACCGTGGAATCGTAACGCGACGATTGGCAGTAAGCTATTTTACGGCGTTCGTGGCGATTCAACATGGCAACGATTAACGATAACTATCTCAAACTCAAAGCTGGCTACCTGTTTCCCGAAATTGCGCGGCGGGTGAATGCCTTCGCAGAGGCAAATGCTGACGCAAAAATTATTCGCCTGGGGATTGGCGATGTCACCGAACCCCTACCAGAAGCGTGTCGCACGGCGATGATTAAAGCCGTTGAAGATATGGGCGATCGCGGTTCCTTCAAAGGCTATGGCCCAGAACAGGGTTATGCTTGGTTGCGGGAGAAAATTGCCGCCCATGATTTCCAGGCGCGTGGATGCGAGGTTGATGCTTCCGAAATCTTCATCTCTGACGGTTCTAAGTGCGACACGGGTAACATTCTCGATATCTTTGGCGACAATAACGCGATCGCTGTCACCGATCCGGTTTATCCCGTGTATGTAGACACCAACGTGATGGCGGGACACACTGGCGCTGCTAACGATAAAGGCGAGTTTGGCGGCTTGGTGTACATACCCATCACCGCAGAGAACAACTTCACCGCCGAGATTCCTTCGCAGAAAGTTGACTTAATTTATCTCTGCTTCCCCAATAATCCTACGGGAGCAACCGCCACAAAGGAACACCTGAAAGCGTGGGTGGACTATGCAAAAGCTCATGGCTCAATCATTTTCTTCGATGCGGCTTACGAAGCTTTTATAACCGATCCAGAGCTTCCCCATTCCATCTACGAGATTGAAGGTGCAAGAGATTGTGCGATCGAGTTTCGCTCGTTTTCCAAGAATGCAGGCTTTACCGGAACCCGTTGTGCATTGACGGTTGTACCGAAAACGCTGAAAGCCCAAGCCGCCGATGGTTCCGATGTGGAACTGTGGAAGCTGTGGAACCGCCGCCAGTCTACCAAGTTTAATGGCGTGTCCTACATCGTGCAACGCGGTGCTGAGGCGGTTTACTCTGAGGAAGGACAAGCGCAAACGAAGGCGCTAGTCAATTTCTACATGGAAAATGCCAAAATTATCCGCGAACAACTGACGGCGGCTGGATTAGCGGTGTATGGCGGCGTGAATGCACCTTACGTCTGGGTGAAAACGCCTAATGGTTTATCGAGTTGGGATTTCTTCGATAAGTTGCTGCAAACGTGCAATGTTGTCGGAACTCCTGGTTCTGGTTTCGGTGCTGCGGGTGAAGGTTACTTCCGCATTTCGGCATTTAATAGCCGGGAAAATGTGAATGAGGCGATGAAGCGAATTACCGAGAAGTTTAAAGTGTAGGAAGAGCGGGTTTGATCGCTAATTCTTACTTTCTCCGTTAAACTTATCTGTAAGTTACAAAGATTGTGGTGGGCATTGCCCACCATACCCAGTAGCTTAAGATAGCTCTAAATGCTAGGAATTTTTATGCATTTATTACGAATTCAAGTGCCGGATTTTCGTATTTTAAGGGGTGTGGACATTACTTTTGAAAGCGAGTTTGTTCCTACTGTTTTCCCATTGGGTAGCCAAAATGGTGGTGGGAAAAGTACACTTTTACAGTTGATTTTTGTGTTGTTGCGATGTTCGAGTGAATCGAATAAAAAAGTTTTTTTGAATAATATGCTTTATGGATTCAAAATCAACAAGGATTCAAATCAAAAAGTATTAGCAATAATTGATATTCAGCATAATAATAAGACTATACAGCTTGAATTCTCCTGCAACAGAGATTCTTATCTTAAAGATATATTAAACTCGAATGATAAAGGTGAAACAAATGATGATGAATATCTAAGCTTTTCTGCTTCAACAAAATTAGAATCAGTTAAATATAAAATTGCACAAATAGAGAAAGAAATTCGTACTTTAGAGAAAATTATTACTAGATTAAGAACATTTAAAGGAATTCAAAATATTAATGACCGACGGGATCAGATCGTAAAATTAATGGAAGACCTTAATAAAGAGCTTTATTTTAAATTTGTTAGTATGGGAGATGTTAGCATACAATCTATTGAAAGAATTCAAGAAGATCTTCAAGCAACGTTAGATGTATTTAATCTAAATCTTAACAAATTCTCTGAAGAACGTAAAGGACTAGAACGTATTCTGCAAAAAGTTATAAAATATTTCCAATCTAAAAACTTAATCTACATATGTAATTATTCTGCTAATGCAAACGAGGTAGAAGAAGAGGTTTTACTTTGTCATATTAACAACATAGATATGACAGAAGTAGAAGGTTTCTTGAAGGAGCTATCCCAAAAAGTATTTCTTGCAGCTCCTAATAGTCAAGTTTTTCTTTTTCTTTCTCAGGAGTCCAGAAAACTCTTATTCAGAGATCAAAATAGTGGAAATGATTATTATTCACAACTTGAAGACGCGAAATCTGAAATCACAGGTTTTTTTACTTATGATTTTCTTGCTATAGATCTTCTGATCGAATCTTTTAAAGCTGCTCGAGATCGAGATTTTAAAGAAGCTATAGAAACAGGTAATTACGGGAATAGTTATCAAACACTAATAAGAGATTTAAATATGATATTAAATAATAAAAAAATTAATGTAGATACTAATCTATCAGGAGTAACATTTAAATTAGATAAAAATGGGGAAAATATAGAACTTTATCCTGAAGATTTAAGCCACGGGGAGCTAAAAAGGCTTAGTATTTATATGTGGATAAGATATTACAATATAGAAAACGCAATTGTTTTAATGGATGAAATTGAAATTGCTTTTCATCCTGATTGGCAGTATCAAGTAATTGCCGATCTTAAGCAATGGTCGCCAACAAATCAGTATATCCTTGCAACCCACTCATATGAATTATGCCAAGCTGTGACACCTGCTCACGTTAAGGAACTAGAGCCTAAACTCCTAAAACAAGAACCCTAATACCGCATATGAGTTTTAGTCCAGCAGAACTAGAGAAACACTGTCAAACCATTATTGAATCTCCTAGAATTAAGAATAAAATTGTTGTAATATGTGAAGGTGAGATTCAAAAAAATCAGGGTAGACTATCGCCTCAATCATATAAAAACATGGAGCATATGCCAGATGCAAACTTTTATAAGGCATGTGTTCCAAGATGGTGGAGTCAGCAGCGTCCCCAGTTTTTCAACTGTGGAGATCGTAAAGATGTAATAGACACTTATTTCACTCTCTTAAATTTACATACTCAAGACAGTAGTCGTTCCTATTTACATCCCGATAAACTTTTTGCAATTATAGATTTAGATCTACAAATACAAAATTTTGATGGTTACATTTTTGCAGATACAGAAGAAATTTTCCACAATCTTTATAATAAATTCAAAATAAACGATAAAAATGCAGCAGCTCATCGTATATGGGTTACAGGATTAATTCATAAAGAAGCATATTTTTTAATACCTGAACTTCAATCGTTATTCAATAATTTTCCTACTTCTCCACTCTATAAGAAAAGTTCTCTTCTACTTAACGATATATATGTTGATATGGCAGATGCAACTATTAGTGATATTGACTTAAGAAATAACTTAAGAAGAGCATTTGATCGTATTCGTTGTTGTCCTGAATTAGATTGTAGTGACATTGAAGAATTACAAAGTTTATGGAAACATAAGTTTGAAAATTCCAAAGATGAGGCTGAGAAAAATGAGTTAGTTCTGGCTTTATTAACAATTAAAAAAGCTAAGAGTTATTGGAACCAAGTTCAACCCTCTCCTGACTGGACTCGTCCCGCTGAAATATTTAGGGAGCAACTTTTGTTAGAAATAGGAAGATTTTATTCGGAAGAGAGTAGTGACCCCAAATACCACATTCCTTTTTTTTTGAAAACCCTATACGAGTTTGTTTAATTATGCACAGGATAAACAAAGCTCACGAAGCTTGATTTATTAGCTAATTTTAGAACTCCCTCATTCACATTAAGGATTGCAGGTAGCAATGCTGTCACGTAGAGTAAATGTAAACTTTAGTATGGTGCAGCCCTGAATCAAGTCGTCTGAAATTGCGGTAAATGCGATCGCATCTTTAGTGCGATTGCGCCCATAAATTAAAGTCAAGGCGCGATCGCTTAATTAAATGGCGATAAAGATGCGGGCAAACGTTGTCTGAATCAGACCTTGACAACTTTCCACAAGATGAAACCAACTACTGCAACTGCAATTCCACCCAGTTGTAGTACGTTATGCAACACCGCACCTGAAATTCCCAGGAAGACCAGTACAATTGATACTGCGAGCATTCCTAATCCAATAGCGACAAGGATTTTGCCCCATTGAGGAGCTTTGCTATTTTTCGGTTCGTTCATAAGTTAGGAGTGTATGAATATTTGCCTCGTCAAGAGCCTCTAAAAGTCTTGTAAATCTCTGAAAGTATTATATGAGAAAGTGATTCTGCTGCCCATAAATTTGCTACTTTTACTATCAAATTATGATAAGTAAAGCTCAATTAACTGCAAGCTTGAATTGCAACTAACATCCCCACACTACAAAAAGTCAAGACCAGCGCTGTGAGCTTGGAGTAAAGTTGTATGTAAGCGGGAATGCCCTCTCAGGAAGGGTAGGTTGGCAAAGCGTTGCATAACAAATCGCGCAAATGAATAAAGGGAAAAGTGCGATTGCCATTAGGTTGGAGCGAATAGTGACACTGTTTAGTACAGCTCTGAATGAAATTGTGTGCAAGCTGAACACATATAAACAGAATAAAGGTGCGATCGCTTCCGCACGACAACCCTAACCAATTAACTTCTCATTCTCAACCAGCCAAAAATTTGCTCTGCTGTCAATTCAAGCTCAACACCGTCTAACACAGCTAAGCGATCGCTCCCCTAAATTGACGGGATTAATTGTCGGGAAAGTGCGCTCGCAAACTATATCAGGGGGTAGAGCTTGGTGTGGCGGGGTGGTCTACCTTAAGGTTCTATCCAGTTCATGAGAAATTTCTTAGCCTGAACATATAGCCCAATCGTGCATAGAAAAAAAATTTGTATGACAACCGACGTTTCTACTGATATCAACAAGAACAAAGGTATTAATGGATCGCTTTTGACTGGCGCTCTACTGATTGTTTTGGGGATAGTTGCGATCGCTGTACCGAATGTCTCGACAATTGTCGCTGAGACTTGGATTGCTTTGATCTTAGCGAGTGCGGGAGCGACCAAGGCGGTCTATGCCTTTCAAACTCGCGAGCAAGGAGGTTTCATTTGGAAACTCCTGTTGAGCGCCCTCTACATTGCTACAGGCGTGATGCTATTTTTCTACCCCTTAACAGGTGTCCTGACGCTGACTCTGTTGCTAGGTAGCTTTTTGCTGACCGAAGGTGTATTTAACCTGATCCTGGCATTCCGGGTGCGTCCGCAACAGAATTGGACATGGGTGCTGACAGACGGCATCATTACGCTGGTGTTGGGCGCAATGATTTGGTTCCAGTGGCCCTTCAATGCCCCTTGGTTAATTGGAACCCTGGTGGGTGCCAGCGTTCTGTCCACGGGAGTTTCTCGCGTGATGCTATCGCTAAATAAGCGTTCTGCCTTGAATGAGTCTAACCAAGCTGCTTAAGCCTAAAGCGCTGTGGTCTGGTGTAAGGTGGGTAATGTCTTAAGAAAATTGCCCGCAAGTTCCCTAGAAGCGATCGCATCCTGATGGCGATCGCTTTTATCTCAGGAAAAGTGCGATCGCGTCCTTAATTAAAATAATTACTCAAGCGAATCCTGATACAAAGTTTGCAATAAATTTTCTAACTTCTCTTCAGGACAGCACTCAATCAACGCTTCAAAAACTTCTAACAATTTTGCAGCACTTTCTCCCAAAGTGGGACTCAATCCCCAAACATCTTGTACCCAATCTTTAGGACGTTCATCTTCAAAAATTAAGCGTTCTAGAAGTTGCTTTGATTCTGTCTTGGAGGTAGGCATCGGGTTTCGCTGATGGGTAAAAATATCATCAAAATCTCTCCATCATTAAACAGCATATAAGTGATTTGCTCGCCCGCATAGCATGAGCGGGCAGTACCAATCTACTGCTCAGATGATTTCAGTTTGTGCGCCGTTCTCAAAATTTGTCCAGCTAAGATAGCCGCACCGAAGCCATTATCAATATTCACTACGCCCACCCCTGCTGCACAAGAGTTTAGCATTGTCAGGAGTGGCGCAAGTCCGCCGAAACTCGCACCATAGCCGACACTGGTGGGAACTGCAATCACGGGACAATCAGCCAAACCAGCGACGACGCTGGGTAAAGCACCTTCCATCCCGGCAACGACGATTAGCACATTCGCCGATTCAATGACGTGACGGTTACTTAACAGGCGGTGGATACCCGCGACACCGACATCCCAGAGGCGCTGCACCCGGAAGCCACAGAGTTCTGCCGTAACCGCTGCTTCCTCAGCGACGGATAAGTCTGCTGTACCGGCACAGAGGATGCCAATGGTGCCCGAATACTGGGGTTCTAGGGTGGCAGGTGCAATGGCGCAGATTCGCGCCGAAGCGTAATATTGGAGACCTGCTACTTTTTCCTGCAACTGGGCATAGACTGCCGGTTCAATCCGCGTTGCCATAACGATAGGGTTGCGCGATCGCATCGCCTCCATAATCCCCGCAATCTGTTCGGGTGTCTTTCCTGGCCCCCAAATTACCTCTGGAAAACCCGTTCGCAAGGTGCGGTGATGGTCAATTTTGGCAAAATCGCCCACGGGTTCAAAGGCAAAATGCTTGAGTTTGTCTAACGCCGCTTCTGGGCTAACGTCACCAGCGGCAACCGCTGCTAATAAGGATTGCAAAGCTTCAGGTTGAGTCACGGCTTCAAATTAAGAATATAAAAATGCAAACAGAAGAATTGGCAATGTAAATTTTGCCTTTAATCGGTCACTTTCAGCTCATAAACATTCCAGAGGGCACCGCCCAGAGAAGAGTATTTGATCCCGGTAACGCGATCGCGCACGGCTGACATTGACAGCGGGTTGACTAGATAAATCATCGGCAAATATTCCTGCGTAATCCGTTGAGTTTGGGCATAGATTTCTTTGCGCTTGACCTCATCTAATTCTTGGGCAGCTTTAATGTACAGACGCCCAATTTCCGCCTCCCAAGCAGCCACCTCTCGACCCTGAATCGGCTTTGACCCCGATACGGCATCCTGATTGAAGCTGTGTAATCCGCCATCTGGCAACCAGACATTCGCACCATTATGGGGTTCAATGCCCCCGGTAAAGCCGAGCAAATAACATTCCCAATCTAAAGTGTTTGCGAGTTTATCTACAAGCGTGTTGAAGGCAATTGGGGTAAAATCTACTTGAATGCCAATTTTGCTCAAACTTTGCTTAATTTGCGCTCCCAGTGACACGCGGGTTTGATTTTCAGCATTCGTTATTAATGTAAACTGCACCCGATTTCCATCAGCGTCTAACAACTGACCTTGATTATTATATTTAAACCCTGCGCTTAATAGTAATTTCTTAGATTTTTCGGGATTATATTCGTATACTTTCAGACCTTCTGCCGAAGTTATATAGTAAGAGCTTTGTACAGAAATTGGTGAATTTTGCATTTCACCCAGACCGCGCAAAGTGTTGTTAATCATCGCTTGCCGATCGATGGCATAAGCAACCGCTTGTCTGAATGATAGATTATTGAACCAGCGAGATTTAACTGGATCGATCAAAGGGCGTCCGTTCCGGCGTCCTTTATTTAGATTAAAAGAAATAAAAGTCGTGCCCGATCGCGGTCCACCTGTATAAACTGTAAATTTTCCGCGCTTTTCTTCTTGCTTTAAAAGTGGAAAATCTTCTGGACGCAATCGCCCCCACCCGTCAGTCGTATCTAAACCATTAGAGCGGAACTGAAGCAGCTGAGTATCCATATTTTCCGTAATTTGCCACACGATCCGATCGATGTAAGGCAACTGATTGCCTTGTACATCTCGTCGCCAGTAATACGGGTTACGCCGAAATACGACCCGTTCGCTAGTGGTGTAACTTTCTATTTTATAAGGGCCATTAACAATTATTTCCGCTGGATTGGTATCCACTCCCCAGATAGACATCAACCTGGGTTTTCCCTCTGAGTTTTTCGACTTTACCGCGTCCTCAAGGGCGTGTTTTGGCAAAATCACGATCGCATCGTTTTTTGAGCCAGTTGTAGTTCGCAAAAAAGGAGCAAACGGTTCTGGCAGAATAAATTCAACCCGCCGTGCATCTAGCTTTCTGACTTGCGGAAAAGCACCAGATGTGCCAATTTTTAGGCTATCTCTGGCATCGGTAAGAATCTCTTTATTAAGAACCACATCTTCATACGTGAAGACAACATCATCCGCTGTCAGTGGCTGACCATCCGACCATTTCAATCCTTCTCGGAGGGTAAAAACGATTCGCCGTTTATCCTCTGATATTTCCCAAGATTCAGCTAATGCAGGCTCAATTTCACCCGTAACGCTATTTTCAGACGTTAATCCTTCGTAAGTGAATAGAAAAACATGGGGAAATTCTTGATTAAGTACCCAATTAAAAGTTTTGGGATCGCTTAATGTGGCTGTCACCAACTGGGATACTTTCTCATTTGCCTGAGTTTTGAGTAAAGTTGGGTGACAGCCAAATAAAGCAAAAGGAAAAAGCAAAAAGCAAAAAGATAGAAAAAGAGGAAGCAGGAAATTAATCTTTCTTTTCCCTGCGCCCAATTGTTTTTTGCCTTGTTTACGGAATGTTTTTGTTTTCTGCGACTTTGAGTTCATAAAGATTCCAGAAGGCTCCACCAAGGGCAGAGAATTTAACGCCCTGAACGCGATCGCGCACTGCCTCCATTGAAAGCGGATTTACCAGATAAATAAAGGGTAAATTTTCCTGGGTAATGCGTTGGCTTTCGACATATATTTCTCGCCGCTTACTTTCATCAAGTTCGCTGGCACCTTTAATGTAAAGGTTTTCGATTGCCAATTCCCAGTCATCAACCTCCCAACCCTTCAGCGGAGGTTCTCCAGCTTGCGGTCCTAGGTTAAAAGTGTGTAAACCCCCTTTAGTTGTCCAAGTGTTTGCCCCACCATTTGGCTCAATGCCGCCACCGCCAATTTTGCCAATATAGCTATCCCATTTCCGTTGGGTATAAACTTTTTCAATCAACGTATTGAAGTTAATCGCATTAAAGTCTACCTGAATCCCAACTGCGCCAAGGTCTTCTTTAATCTGAGCACCGATAGCCTCCCGCAGCTTATTCCCTGAATTGGTCAGCATACTAAAACGAACTCGATTGCCATCTGCATCGAAAAGTTGACCCTGTGGGTTATATTTAAATCCAGCTTTTCGCAGCAATTCTTTCGCTTTTTGTGGATTATAGTCGTAGACTTTAAGACCCTGTTCTGGGGATAAATAGTAAGGACTTTGCTTATAAATCGGTGAGTTTTGTGGTTCTCCCAGCCCTCGATAGAGATTGTTCAGCATTTTCTGACGGTCAATGGCGTGAGCAACCGCTTGGCGGAACTCACGCTGATTGAACCAGCGAGACTTAATGGGGTCTACGAGAGGCTGATTTTGAGAATTTTTGGCTTTATTTAAATTGAAAACCAAAAAAGTCGTACTGAGTTCGGGGCCACCCGTGTAAATTTTAAATTTTCCCCGGTTTTCTTCTTGCTTAAGGAGAGAATAATATTCTGGCGCGATCCCTAGAGTATCTAAACCGCCAGAACGATATTGGATAAAAGATGTGTCGGTATTTTCGACAATTTGCCAGACAATGCGATCGATATATGGCTGTTGATTACCCTGAGTATCCTTGCGCCAGTAATAGGGATTTCGTCGAAATGTCACCCGCTCGCTAGTTTGATAGTTTTCTAGCTGATACATTCCATTGACAATAATTTTTTTGGGATCGGTGTCGATTCCCCAGCTAGACAGAAACTTGGGTTTTCCATCTGAATCTGTAGTGACAATGGATTCTCGCAGCGCATGAGCAGGTAAAATTGCAAGTCCGGTGTAGCGCAAAAACGGGGCGAAAGGTTCTGGAACTGTAAATTCAACCCGTCGTTCATCAAGTTTACGGACAGTAGGCAGCAGGCGATCTTTGCCAATCTTTAGAATGTCTCTAATATCAGTAGGAATTTTTTCGTTGAAATAGAGTTCATTGTAAGTAAAGATGACATCATCAACGGTCAGTGGTTGACCATCAGACCATTTCAAGCCCTCCCGCATGGTAAAAACAATTCGCTTTTTGTCTGGGGCGACTTCCCAAGATTCAGCTAAGGCGGGTTCAAGTTCACCATTGCCGTTTTCAGTAATTAACCCTTCGTAAATTAAGCTAAAAACGTTGGGTGATTCTTGACTTAGAACATAGTTAAAAGTTTTTGGATCTTGCAGAATACTGTCCACCAACTGCGGCACCTGAGCGGCTTTTGTATTAAATTGATTCAGGCTACAGCTATGGAGCGCGATCGCGCTTATCATCGCCAGTATGAGAGCTAACAAACGACCCCAGATTAGGGGAATAGTAGCAGAGAATTTCATAATTTTTGTCTGTAAGAGTATTAATTAAAACTTAGGGAGTCTGTAGCCAACCGAAGAAATCTTGTGTGCAAGTTAAATACTTAACCACACCAGCATTCTGCAAAGCCGCTTGTACTTGCAGCAGTTTAAATTCTTTGACATTGGCGCTGAGAAACACTTTCCTATCTGTGGGATGCAGGCGTGCATGATTAAGAATGCAGTGCAAAATCAAGTTATCCGTAGGGTCTTTTTCGATCAAACGTGTATCCAAGCTTTCCTGAAGCATATCGCCAGTTAATGGAATCATCTCTGCTTTGGTGTTGAGATGATCGAGGACTTGGAAGAGACGATTTTCGACATCATTTAGTAACGCCTCATTCTCAATTAGGGACTGTTCTAAATGGGAAAGGAGAGACTTGGCGTGGGATGAGGTGACATCTCGACGTAACTGGCTGATTTGATTATTCAGTTCATTCATGAAACGATTGCGGCGCTTTATTTCGTCCTCTAACGCTGAGAGAGATTCCATACAGCAAATACTTGGTATCGCTATCTGGACTGATGCGGTCGGATTCTGTAGCAAAGTATTCGCTTGGGAGTCGCGTCCTGTGGCAATGCTCATCAAGAAATTAGTCTCAACGTAAAGTATCACCAAGAAGCGCCACCTTCAAAGTAAGTCTCTGCATCTTCCAGCGCCTGCAACAAACCGATAGCTGCCAATTCCTCTGATGCTGGCGGCTTTTCCAATTTCCAGTGATAGGCTAAGTCGCGCACCCAAGCTTGCACGAGTGTCGCCAAGTATCGCCCAAATATCCGTTTGCTACTAAATTCGGGGTCGTAATGATTAAGCACCGTAGCAGTCTTAAGTACGCTTACGGGTTCCGATAAATTAGCCCCGTCCCATTGAAAAATCTCAATGTTTTCAAGGTCAGCCAGCATAGCGAAAGGAATGTTCGCGTTTGCAGCTTGCAACTGAAATTTGAGTTGTGCAAGCGCCGATGGATTAGCTTTAACACGATTGCGTTGAGTAGCTTTGACTTCAACTAATAGAACGGTTTGCCCTTCACGGTTGCGGGCAATAATATCAGGACGATATTGCAAAGTGCGATCGCCCTGAGCAACTTCAAATCTTCCAGCTTCCATTGCCTTAATGCTCCCAGCGCGTTGAGAGTCCCTGTCTTATCCGTTTCTCGTTCATTCCTATCCTAGACATTTTCAACCTTTTGACTCGATAGGTTTGAGCCAAGTTAATCAGAAGCTACCAGTAAGGCTACCGCATAAGCTGCGATTCCCTCTTCTCGCCCAACTGAGTCTAACTTTTCATTTGTAGTGGCTTTGATGCCTACTTGGTCGGGTTTTAATTCTAGGACATCGGATAAGCGATCGCGCATCTTCTCAATATGCGGCTTCAGTTTCGGACGTTCTGCCACTACTACTGAGTCAATATTCTCAATTTGCCAACCTCGTTCCCGAATTAGCTGATGCACCTGCTTGAGCAGTTCCAGACTATCAGCCCCTGCCCACTGGGGATCTGTCGGGGGAAAATAATGACCAATATCGCCTAAACTCAGGGCACCGAGCATCGCATCCATAATCGCATGAGTCAGCACATCGGCATCGCTGTGCCCCAGCAACCCTAATTCATGCTCAATCTTCACTCCTCCCAGAATTAAAGGACGCCCAGTAACTAAGCGGTGAATATCGTAACCGTTTCCGATGCGAATCTTAGCCATTTATCCGTTTTCAGCAAAATTTCAGCAAAAATACTTGGCTTGGCGACTCGAAGCCGCAGCTACACAAACGAAGTCCGCGCAACGCGAGACTATAAAATTATTTCGGCTTGAAGCCTGGGTCGGCAGGCTTTGTTTGTATAGCCCCAAACTTACAGTCTGAGGGCATTGAAGGACTTTTGCAAGCGGTAGGACTAAACGCTGCGGCTATATCTGTGCCATCTCCGTGTATTCAGTTAATAGCTCATCGTAGGTAAGGCTATCGGTTTCCGCTTGAGGACTCCATAGCAGTTCAAACACCATCAAGTAGTCAGGGGAGATGGACGCTACTTTCTCTAAAGCTGACTTCAAAGCTTCAGCGGTGCGAATTTCTTCAAATAACGGCTTGTCATCCGCTGTTCCGACGAGCAACGTGACCACAATATAAGCTGCTGGGCCATCATCCAAGTCAGGCATCGCGGGTTTTTGTTGTCTGACTCTGCCACCCACATTTGTAAGGGTTTCCGCGCTAAATTTGCTGCGTTCTTGTATAGAAACTTGGTTGAAAATTGCCTCGGCGTCCTCTCGACTTTTCACCGTCTGCGAACTCGCTAAAACATGAGTCCAATCTTCAGGCGATCGCAATAGTGCCAAAGCTGATTCTTGTAGCAGCTGAATCAACCCCTCGGAAGTATCGGTATCGATATTCAGGCTCAGTTCCGTCAGCTGAGATTGAATGCTTCGAGCTTGAGCCAGCAGTGCCACCTGTATCTTGCTGACCGTAACCGTATCATTCTCTAGCTCTTGAGCCGCACTCCCACCCTTCTTCTTCAAAAAGATGAAATAAGCCCAAAGCCCAATACTCCCAACTGCCAACAACATCAATAAGAAAAGCCAAGGAAAGTCACTCGATGAGTTACTAGCGGTAGAAGAATAGCCAGAATTGGTTGGTACTTGAGCAGGAACAGAATTTGCAGTTCCCGGCGCAGTTTGAGGGTAGGTTGATTGATTCGCCGGAACGTTATTGGGATAATAATTCGGCGGAACGCTGTTGGGATAGGTATAGACGGGCGGCGGTGCAACAGGAACCGGCACGATGACAGTGCTTCCCGGTTGTCTATAGTAAGGTTCATTCCAAGACGAGTTCGGGCGCGTCGGTTGAGTTCTCACTGAGGACGGCGGGGGAGTGGTTCTTTGAAAAGAGCCGCCGCCTGCTCGCCCACCTGTACTGCCCCTACTGGACTGCGACGGTGTAGAGTTTCTGGGAGAGGAGCTACTACCGCTACTGGAGCGACTGGGGCTGGAACTAGAACGTGACGGTGAAGAGCGAAAAGAGCCGCCACCGCTTCGTCCACCACTACTTCTAGCCTCGGCTTCATTGCCAATCTTCAGCCCGGTTTCTTGATTGCCAATGGGCAGATGAATATTCACACTGTTGACTACCGTGAAACTCAGGACTGTAGCCCAAAGCAACTGAAGTTTTACGTTTCGTAGCATTTTCGCAGTTCCATTCTTCTCCTCCACGCTAGCTTTTCCTTGCCGCTATTGTCGAGGTGATAAGGTTGCAGTCAATCTGCTGATATCTTTACATTAATTCATTAAAAGAAGATTTTAGAATTAATTTAGGTTCGGAGTGCTAGATTAATGGCTAGATATCAGAATTCTGGGTGAGTGGACACTTACAATAAAGCGGAGATTATTATGTGAATAAAACCCGGCGGCAAGATTTTCACTGAGTCGAGAAAAAGCTCACGCTTAGGAAAAATAAATTATTTTTTAGTTTAGTTCATTGAAATCAAAGAATACTTAATAATTTATTAAATCTATACATCAAAAATAATTTTCACCTATTATCTTACCAATTCCTGAACTTTTCCTGATAGTCGGATTAGAGTCAGTAAATATTAAAAAATAATTATGATTTTTAAAATCAAGCAACCTCGGAAAATTTTTATTTTCTCTATTCTTGGTTTGGGTCTAGCGGTAGGAGCTTACTACGGCTGGTTTTTTCTCAGAGACTACCAGACCTTGAGGCAGGTGCAAGCAGATCAAAAAAAGATTGCTGCCTATCGCCAAAAGACTCAAGCGATGCCTACAGATCCTCAAGCCTTTCTTAACCTTGGCAATGCCTACATGACATTCTGGGAAAGTTCAGGTAAAGGCATTCGGATCGCTAGCCAGTTACAACAACAATCTTTGGCATGGGAGTGGCTATTCTCTAAACCGGAGATGCTCAGCGAAGCTGTATTAGCTTATAACAAAGCTCTGCAACTTGACCCAACGTTGGTTGATGCCCACTTTGGTCTGTGTTTCGCGTTAGTGGAACAAGGAGAAAGTGCAAAAGCGATCGCACCTTGTCGCAAAGCCGCTGAACAGCAACCCACAAAAGCTAAGAGTCATCTATGGTTGGGGCTTGCTCTCACTTACGAACGTCAATGGGTCGCAGCAGAGGCAAGTTTTCGCAAAACGCTTGAACTAGAACCGAAGAATGACGATGCATACTACCACTTAGGTAACGCCTTGCTGGCACAAGAAAAAACAAATGAGGCAGTAGCAGCTTATCGCCAATCGATTGAGTTAGACCCAAAGGCTAACCTGACATACCTGCGCTTAGGGGATGCTTTGGCTATACAGAAAAAACCAGAAGAAGCGATTGCTGCCTACCAAAAGTCTATTCAGGTTGTACCTAATTACCATCCACCTTACGAAGGGCTGGGGTGGATACTGGCTGAACAAAACCGATTAGATGAGGCGATTGCAGCTTACCGCAAAGCAATTGAAATCTATCCTTCTTATACAGATGCTTATCAAGGGTTGGGACAGGTTCTAGTTAAACAAAACAAATTAGATGAGGCAGTTGCTACTTACCGTAAAGGGATTGAATGGAAATCTAAAAAGAAAGATAAAAATGGTGACATCTATTACCTTTTGGGAATAGCTTTGATGAAACAGAAAAAGTTACCCGAAGCGATCGCAGCTTTTAAGCAAGCCCTAAAACTCAATCCAAATGATGCAGATGCGCGTCAGAGTCTGCGACAGGCAGAGAAACAATTAGCATCTACTCAAGGTAAAAAACAACGATGATTCTTCAATCCATCATCTGCAACGTTGAGAGATTTTGCTTATGAACAAAACATCTATACATTCCTTAAGTGGAGCTGTCCTATTTAGTGGATTCTTGCTCCTGTCCATAAGTCTCTATCCTCAAACTCAAGAAGCTTCCGCCGATGTAACAGATGAGCAGATGTTTGCAACCAAAGCAACTCTCAATCTGGCGATCGCTCCTCAGTTTGATGATGTCTACCCATTTTCTGATGGGCTGGCTAAGGTTGAAAAAGAGGGCAAAAAAGGCTTTATCGACAAAACTGGTAAGTTCATCATTCCTCCCAAATTTAGGGTTGGACCTGACAATGGCGAAGGAGAGGAAGCACCTGATATTGTTGGCTCGTTTTCTGAGGGACTGGTAGATGTGCAACTGGGCGGTTTTACTGGCAAATGTGGCTATTTCAGTAAAACAGGTAAAGTTGTCATCCCGTTACAGTTTGAGCGTTGTAGCGTATTTTCCGAAGGGCTGGCAGCCGTCCGGCAGGGTGGCAAAACTGGCTACATTGACAAAACTGGCAAGTTTATTATTCCTCCCCAGTTTGATGCCCAGATTTTACCCGCTATGCCTTTTTCTGAGGGATTGGCAGAGGTTCAGCAGGGCAAGAAATGGGGCTTTATTAATAAAACTGGCAAGTTTATTGTTCCACCCAAATTTGAGGCGACAGTCGCATATTCTCAGGGTTTAGCAGCCGTCAGACAAGTCAAGAAATGTGGCTATATTGACAGTAAAGGTAAGGTTGCTATCCCACTCCAGTTTAATGACTGTACTCCTTTTTCTGAAGGATTAGCTGCTGTCCAAAAACAGGGAAAATGGGGCTATGTTGATAAAGCAGGAAAGATGATTATCTCTCCTCAGTTTGACCAAGCGATAAATTTCTCTGAAGGACTGGCAGCCATCAATCAGGCGGGTAAATGGGGTTACATCGGTAAAACAGGGAAAATCCTTATTTCACCGCAGTTTGAAGAGACAGACCAATTTGTTCAGGGGCTGGCACCGGCTGCTCAGGGTGGTAAATGGGGTTTTATTGATAAAACTGGCAAGTTTATGATTACCCCTCAATTTGATGTAGCGACGAAGTTTTCTGAAGGTCTGGCAGCTGTTTATCAGGGCGGCAAATGGGGTTTTGTCGCCAATAATCTGCCCTTAAAATAAGCCACATTTGACAGAATAAATGACTTAAAGAGTGATTGAGCGTGACGATCGACAAATCTTTGGCATGGAAGAAACTTTTGTGGCAATGGTTAGTTGCCTGCGTCGTGGCTAAACTGCTGCAAATCATTGTGGACGGAGTTGCCGGAGCGGTTGCATCAGCGACAGGGGGAGGATTCACTGGGGGTAGCACTAGCCTTTTGTTGATCCTCATCGTGTTTAGACTGACCGGCGGTGCTTTAGGCGGAACTGCTCAATGGCTGGTTTTAAGGCAGTGGCTCCCATCTATTCGCTCTTGGGTTCTGGCAACCAGTTTGGGAAGTGCGATCGCCTTGGCGGTAATTAACGGGCTATGGGCAGTGACTCTTATGCCCCCAGCTTCCGGCTTGATAGGTGGCATGATGCCCACGATGTCCGTGCTGCCTCAGTTTTTGTTTGATGGTATCTACGGCATCTTGCTGGGGGTAGCTCAGTGGCTAGTGCTGAGAACAAAAGTGCCGCAAGCAGGTTGGTGGGTGATAATCAGTGGTGCTGGCGCGATCGCAAGTAGTATCGGTATCGATGTGCTGCAAAGGTTTGTCGGCCCGATGGGGATTGATGTCAGCCAGAGTGCTTGGAATCCATTCTTTTGGGCGATCGCATCTGTCAGCGTTGTGCTTTACGCTGCGATCTCAGGCGGGTTTCTGGTCTGGAGTTTGCGTCAGCGGTTCTAGCGAGTAGAAAAGGACTGCACAACACTCTGGACATTATTTTCTAGCCCGTTACTGCTTAAGAAGAAGCGATCGCCATTCAGAACAAATCGATAGATATGGCTTTCACGGAGGGTTGGAGTGTGCCAAAGCATCTGTCCGCTTGTGGCATCGAAGGCATTCACCCGACTATGGTTCTTAGCTGAACCATAGAAACCAAGAGCGCTGACACCTTCGATTTCCATATCAGCCGTGTAAATAATATTGTCTGCCAGAGCGATGGGTCTGGGTTCTTGCCGATCCTGGCGAGATAAGGTAAACTGCCGAAGCATAGCCCCAGTCTGCCGATCCAAAACGACAAATCGCGTACTCGTCTTGGCATCACCATCCCAGATGAAGACTTCGCGATCGCTCGCTAGCTTGGCTTCACCGCCCCGCATCGTATGAGTCCAGCGTTCCTTGCCCGTTTTTAAATCGAGTGCCTTGACCCAACCGGGTTCCTTTCCTGCACGGTCTTTGCTATACACTGCCGGATATACAGTGTCTCCTAAAACTGTGACATCCGTTAGCTCGGCTGAGGTGTTCCAAGTCCAGAGGACTTTTCCGGTAGCGGCATCCAACCCGGTGAGTTGGTATCCTCTTTGCGGTGTACTGGGATTAACTAAGATGGGCAAAAACACTATCCCATTTTGAACCACAGGCGATTTGGAGTCCACACTCTCAAAGGTAGAAACCATACTGTCTTTGGAGGTGACAAACTTCCAGAGCAGTTTATCTGGAGTACGGGCAGAAATTTCGTTGCGATCGCTCTCTACTCCCTGTCTGACATAGCTGTTGAGAATGAAGGCTCCCTGAGATACTCCAATCATTCCCGCAAAGTCTGAATTGTCAAGTGGCAATACTGCTTTTGTCTTGCCTGTGTTGGCATCAAGCGTCACCAGGTTTTTGGGATCGTCAACTAGTGGCAGTAGCCCGAAATCGCTGGCGTAGATAGTATTACCCTCTATAGCAAACACCCTGCCAATCGGCTGCTGGCTCCGCCATTGCACCTTCCCGGTTGCCGGATCGAGTGATTGAAGTGCTGAGGGCTTTGTATTCCCCGTTGGCACCAGCAATCGGTTCTCTGTTGCGATTGGTGCCGTACTAGCGTGTAGGTTTACTGACCACACAGGCTGACGAGTCGATGCCGCACTAATGGCAGAAGCGCTCGCGTGGTAGCCCAGCACCAGCACTACACCTACCAGTACATATTTGAAAAGCTTTTTTAACACCGGGACGACTCCACTTCAACCTGAGAAAATCATAATTTGGAACAAACTAAACCCGGCTGATTTTCTCCATAATTTAAGCTTTTTAGCCTGCAAGCAGTCAGTTGTAAAACTTGAGATTAAGCGATCTCTACCAGGTCACGGTACTCGCTCAAAAGTTCCTCTTGAGTAAGTGCATCAGTTTCTACCTGAGGACTCCAGAGTAGTTCAAACACCATTAGATAGTCGAGGCTGATGGCTGTAACTTTCTCTAAAGCAAGCTTTACAGTATGTGCAGAATTGAGGTTTTCAAATAATGGCTGATCGTCAGCCGTGCCGATTAGCAATGTTACGACGATGTATGCAGGTTGTTCTCCATCTGGATCGAGTTCAACTTGTTGCTGGGTAACTTTGCCATCTACGTTAGAGAGGGTTTCAGCCGTAAATTTGCTACGTTCTTGTAACGAAAGTTTGTTGAAGACTGTTTCAGCTTCCTCCCGACTAGAAACTGTCTGTGAACTCCCCAACACATGAGTCCAGCATTCGGAATTTTCTAGCAGTGCTTGCACAGATGCTTGTAGTAGCTGCATCAACCCTTCCTGGGTTTGAGTATTAGCCGTAAGACTTAATTCAGACAATTTTGATTGAATCGTACCCGCTTGGGCTGTTAGCGCGATTTGTAGTTGGCTAATGGTGACGATATCATTTTCAAGCTCATTCTGATTCATGGTTTTTGGTTTTTGGTTGGAACTGGAATCTTGCAACCAAGCAGCAAATAAATCGGGACGGCGATCGCGCGTTCTCTCGATTTGTCTGTCTCGCCGCCAGCGTTCAATCTCCGCATGATTCCCCGATAGTAAAACATCCGGCACCTTCCACCCGCGAAAGTCAGCAGGACGGGTGTATTGAGGATAATCTAACAACCCCGCCTCGAAACTTTCTGCTTTTAAAGACTCTTCCTTCCCCACCGTTCCCGGTAGTAGGCGAATGGTGCCGTTGAGTAGTGCCAGCGCCGGGATTTCTCCACAAGTCAAGACAAAATCCCCTAAAGATACCTCCCGTGTCACCAAATTCAGCACCCGCTCATCGACACCTTCATAATGACCGCAAATAATTACCAATTGGTCATAATTGGCTGCCAATTCTCGAAACAGCGGTTGCTTCATCGGTTCTCCCTGCGGCGTCATCAGGATCGTCTCGCGTCTGGCTAGAACTGGCAGTGACTCCACAGCACCAAATATCGGCTCTGGCTTCATCAACATCCCTACTCCGCCGCCGTAAGGCTCATCATCCACGCGGCGGTGTTTATCGGTGGCAAAGTTACGGGGATCGATCAGATGCACAGAAGCAATCTGTTTGGCTAAAGCTTTCCCTAACAGTCCCGAACTCAGAGGAGAGGAGAAAAAATCTGGAAAAAGAGTAACAATATCAAATCGCACAGCAGAAGTCGGTGATAGTTAAGTAGTAGGTTGATTTTACCCATTCCCTACGAATTCCTACCGATTACCCACTACCCGGTATCCCTAATCGCAAGATAATGTTAAATATTTTATAAAAAAAGTTGACTCGATCTGGCATTATGCATATAGGATTAAGCCCAAAAGCGACAAGCTATGGGCGATCTGTAACGTTTGTTACTCAACAACCTAGAAAAACAATTAAATTGTTTGGTGATGTTGATGGAACGCCTGCCAGAAAGATTGATAAGGAAATTGAGACGATTGACAAGCGTGAAAATAGAGATTGTCCTGGTGAGCAAGGGGGTTAGAGGGAGTTGAGCAAGAACCATGCATCAGGATAAATTGGCATTCCTATCAACTGGCAGAACGATAGTATTCGATATCACCCTATGCTCAAGAGCAACATGATGCTGCAGTTAGAACCTCAATCCTTAGTACAGAGGATGCCCCAATCAACGAAAACCGCCATCATGGTGATCGGCGGTGCGGAAGACAAAGTTCACGGACGAGAGATATTACAAACCTTTTTTAATCGTGCTGGCTCGACAGATGCCTGTATTGCGATTATTCCGTCAGCATCCAGAGAACCTGCGGTGATTGGCGATCGCTACCTCACCATCTTTCAAGAAATGGGTGCGAAAGTAGTGAAAGTGTTAGATATCCGCGAACGGGAGCAGAGTTACGATCCCTTGATGCAGGAGTACATTGAAGAGTGTACAGGGGTTTTCATGACTGGAGGCGATCAACTGCGACTCTGTGGACTGCTTGGCGAGACGCCATTTATGGAAAGAGTCCGATACCGCGCGCAACTGGGAGAGATTACGCTGGCAGGAACCAGTGCAGGAGCGGCGGTGATGGGACATCATATGATTGCGGGAGGCGGTAGCGGCGAGTCTCCCAATCGTTCCCTAGTCGATATGACGCTAGGGTTAGGGATTTTACCGGATGTGATCGTAGATCAACACTTTCACAATCGCAATCGCATGGCGCGTCTGATTAGTGCGATTTCGGCTCATCCAGACAAATTAGGGATTGGGATTGACGAAGATACTTGCGCCTTAGTGGAAGCGGATGGTCTTTTACAGGTAGTCGGCAAAGGCACCGTGTCTATCGTCGATCCTGGGGAGATATCTCACACGAATCAATCTTTAGTGGGAGCAACCGATCCGATTAGTATTTTCAATCTACGGTTGCATATTCTTAGTTATGGCGATCGCTACCATTTACACCAGCGAGTCATCCTGCTACCCGATGGCTGATGAGTGAATATTACTAGCGGTACTTCAATTCCAAATTTAAAACTTGTCATGATTGCCTTTTTGGCAAAAAACTGTTCGTGGAGAACAGTCTAGTGACTTTTTAAAGCTGGAAACTAGGGAATTGCTTAAAGTAGCAGCGGATTCAGTAAGGGCGAAGCCTTTCTGGCAAAGTTTTCTCTTAAAAGCAGCAGATGTGAAATCGCTTGCATCTTCGTCCCTACCCGCGATTCGACAGCCCACATCCTCTGAATCACCCGCAAAAGTAGCCATGAGAATTTTAAAAATCCAGACATTACGGGGTCCCAACTACTGGAGTATTCGACGGCAAAAATTGGTCGTCATGCGCCTAGATTTAGAAGAACTTGCAGAAAAGCCATCCAATCAGATTCCTGGCTTCTACGAGGGATTAATTCAGGTGCTACCAAGTCTGGAAGAACACTTCTGTTCCCCTGGCTGTCGAGGTGGTTTCTTGAGCCGAGTCAAAGAAGGCACGATGATGGGACACATCATCGAACACGTTGCCCTAGAACTCCAGGAACTCGCTGGGATGCCAGCTGGCTTTGGTCGTACCCGCGAAACAGCCACCCCAGGCATTTACCAGGTGGTCATTGAGTACCACGATGAACAAGCCGGTCGCTATGCCTCCAGAGCCGCCGTGCGCCTTTGTCAGAGTATTGTAGACACCGGCACCTACTCCGCCCAGGAGTTAGCACAGGATCTTAAAGACCTGAGGGATTTCGCACGGGCTGCTGCCCTCGGTCCCAGCACCGAAACCATTGTCAAAGAAGCCGAAGCGCGGGGAATTCCCTGGATGCCTTTAAGCGTTCGCGCCATGATTCAGATAGGGTATGGCGTCTACCAGAAGCGGATGCAGGCAACTTTGAGCAACCACTCTAGCATTTTGGGTGTCGAACTTGCCTCCGACAAAGAAGGCACCAAAAAAATGTTGCGCCAAGCCGGGGTGCCGGTTCCGCGCGGCACGGTAATTCACTACCTGGACGAACTTGAAGACGCCATTCAAGAGGTGGGGGGATACCCAATCGTCCTCAAGCCCCTCGACGGCAACCACGGACGGGGCATTACTATCAATATCACCGACTTCCAACAAGCAGAAGAAGCCTATGATGCTGCCAAGAGTGCTTCTAAAACTCGCTCGGTGATTGTTGAACGCTACTATACTGGAAGCGACCACCGAGTATTGGTGGTCAACGGCAAATTGGTGGCAGTTGCGGAACGAGTCCCCGCCCATGTGGTAGGAGATGGCACATCCAGCATCGAGCAATTGATTGAGCTAACCAATAGCGATCCCCATCGGGGTGAAGGGCACGATAACATCCTCACCAAAATTGAAGTAGATCGCACCACCTTCACGCTGTTGCAACGGCAGGGATATACCTTGGAGACCGTGCTACCCGCCGGAGAGATTTGTTATCTGCGGGCAACCGCCAACCTCAGCACTGGCGGGATTGCAGTTGACCGGACTGACGAAATTCATCCCGAAAATATCTGGCTTTGCGAACGAGTCGCCAAGATTATCGGGTTGGATATTGCTGGAATTGATGTGGTGACATCCGATATCAGCAAACCCTTGCGAGAAATGGATGGGGTGATTGTTGAGGTGAACGCCGCCCCCGGATTCCGGATGCACGTTTGTCCCAGCCAGGGTTTGCCGCGAAATGTAGCTGCCCCAGTGCTAGATATGCTCTTTCCGCCTGGAGCGCCCACTCGCGTTCCCATCATTTCCATTACTGGCACCAACGGTAAAACAACAACGACTCGTCTAATTGCCCACATCTTCAAGCAGACGGGGAAAACGATTGGCTACACGACCACCGATGGCACTTACATTGGGGATTATATGGTGGAACCGGGGGATAACACCGGCCCTCAAAGTGCCCAGCTGATTCTTTCAGATCCCACGGTAGAAGTGGCGGTGCTAGAAACGGCGCGGGGGGGAATTCTCCGCTCTGGTTTAGCTTTCAGTGCTTCTGATGTGGGTGTCGTCTTAAACGTGGCTGCCGACCACCTGGGAATTGGTGATATTGAAACGATCGAAGATATGGCTCATCTCAAGAGCGTCGTGGTGGAAGCGGTGATGCCAGAAGGCTATGCCGTCCTGAACGCCGACGATCCCTTGGTAGCAGCGATGGCGCGGCGGGTGCAGGGACAAGTGGCTTATTTCACCATGAATCCAGAAAATGAGCTGGTGCGAGAACATACCCGTCGGGGCGGTTTGGCAGCGGCTTATGAAAATGGCTATTTGTCGATTTTGAAGGGAGATTGGGTACTACGGATTGAACAAGCGGTGAATGTGCCGCTGACGATGGAGGCACGGGCACCTTTTCAGATTGCCAACGCGCTAGCGGCGAGTTTGGCGGCTTTTGCGGAAGGGGTGAAGATTGAGGAAATTCGTCAGGGCTTAAATACGTTCCGTGCTTCAACTGCTCAGACACCAGGACGGATGAATATGTTCGAGATGGGCAAATATAAGGCTCTGATCGATTATGCTCACAATGCAGCCAGCTATGAGGCGTTAGGTGGTTTTGTCCGCAACTGGCCTGGTGAGAGAATTGGTGTGGTAGGTGGCCCTGGCGATCGCCGCGACGAAGATTTCGTTACTCTGGGCATACTCTCGGCTAATATGTTTGACCGCATCATCATCAAGGAAGATGATGATACGCGGGGGCGTCCTCGCGGTGAGGCAGCTGCCTTAATCTCTCAGGGAATTCAGCAAGAAAAGCCAGATTGCCGGTATGAAACCATTCTGGATGAGACAACCGCCATAAATACGGCGCTGGATCAAGCACCAGAAGGCAGTTTGGTGGTCATTTTGCCAGAAAGCGTCACCCGTGCGATTAGCTTAATTGAGGCGCGTCGTCCTCAAGGGGAAAACGGACATCAGCCGGTTGCACCGTCGATAGAAAATCAAAATAGCTTGAAGGCGTCTGTAGCACAGACCCTTTAAACGCTCATCAGTTATGTATTTGTAGGGACACGGCAATGCCGTGTCCCTACCCGTTATTTGAGGTCTTGATTTTCATCTGATGGTTCCTCGTCCACGCCCCTTACTCCGTCCTTGAAGCCGCGTAAAGTCTTACCCAGCGAACTTCCCAGTTCGGGAATCTTCTTGGGACCGAAAATTAAAATCGCTGCGATCGCGATTACTCCCACTTCAGGCCATCCTAAACCAAACATACCCGTTTCCTGCGAACTATCCACAATCAACTATAGGAGACTATCGAGCGGCTGGAGGAAGATAATCTCTTGTAATGGGTATTTCTAACCATTCGCTAAGTTCTTGGGTTAACCATTCGAGTTCCGCTTCATGGATGCCGCCACTCTCAGCGTTAAGTTCATACTGCCTTAATCCTGCCTCAATAATGATTTTGCCTGGAACATCAACCCGGTTTCCTTCTGAGTCTTTTTTATGGTGTTTCGGGATGTATACCAACCTGTTAATATCCTGTCTCAATGCTGGACGAGGACGATGGAATTTAAATCCAAATATTTCCCATGTCAGTGAAATTTGCTTTTGATTGCTATAAAGCTGCGATCGTCCAAATAACGCAAAGAGAATCTGCCAGCTCATACTCACGCCAGCAAACCAAAAGGGTAGTGAAAACAACACCATAAACAAGTTGAAGCCTAGTGGTGCAAATAGGACAGAGCTTGTCCACACGAAGATGAATGAATTCCAAGCGATCGCAAAAAAGCACAACCCTATCGTAGAAGCAGTAAATCCCTTCGGAGGGATACTAATTTTAATAAAATTTGCATTTTTAGTCAGTGAAATTTTGCTACCAGTTGGTTTCTTGACAACTAGAGGAAAGCTATCTGCTGTTGGATGTTCTTGTTTTAATGCTTGTAGTGCTTCACTAGCAGAAGCCAAGCGTCGATTTAAGCTGGGGTGAGTCATCCGCTTTAACCAATTGATTAAAACAGGACTGAGATTGGCAGTTTTTTCAAATTTAATTTGCAGGTTATCTGTTTGAGGTAAATCAGCAGGATGTTGACCTGTTGCCAGATAAATTAAAGTTGCGCCTAGACTGTAAATATCGGATGCGGGAACTGCACGTCCGCCAAATTGTTCTGGCGGCATATAACCATAAGTTCCTACAACTGTAATTGTCCCGCCTTCCCTGGCGGCGAGAGTCTGCACCGCCCCAAAATCAACTAAATAAACTCCGCCAACATTATTACCAGAACGGCTGGTTAATAAAATATTGCTGGGTTTAATATCTCGGTGGATAACTGGAGGTTGACGACTATGCAAATAGTTGAGAATTTCGAGAATTGCAGTGCTAATTTGCTTGATATCTGCTTCGCTGAAAGTTCGTCCTCCTTTGAGATATTCCTCTAGAGATTTCCCTTCCACGTAGGTTTGGACGAGGGCAAATCCTTTGTAGTTCGGTGAATTTAGCTCAAAAAAATTAAGGTAGCGCGGAATCGCCGGATGTGTCAAAGATTTTAAAGTTTCCGCTTCCCGTTCAAATAATTTAAGGTCATCCCACTCAAAATTGCTGCCAAAAGTCAATAGTTTGATGATTACTAATTGTTGCGTTTTTTGGTCACGCGCTAGGAGTGTACGTCTTCCAGCGCGTTTTCCAAGCTGTTGTTCGATTTGGTAGCGATCGCCAAAGACTTCACCCTTCATACTTATCGCCTGCCCCTAGCTATTAGCTGTTGTTATAACTCTGGGTTATCGCGGGTGGCAAGCTGATATCCTTAACCTACCTGCCTTTATTACTGGATTCTTGTACGCTAAAGAAAACAAATTTTAAAAAAATGCTCGAAACTTCTAAGCCTTCCCTACGCGAACAACAACACCCTCTGATTCGCAATTTAGCGGACACTATCGAGGCAGTTTGGCACCGCCATCTCGACCTTTCTCCCTACCACCTGCCAGAAGAGTTGGGGTATGTGGAAGGGCGATTAGAAGGTGAAAAGCTAACGATTGAAAATCGCTGCTACCAGTCGCCGCAGTTCCGCAAAATGCACCTGGAATTGGCAAAAGTCGGCACAATGCTGGATATTTTGCATTGCGTGATGTTTCCGCGTCCAGAATACGCGCTGCCAATGTTTGGCTGCGATTTAGTCGGGGGACGGGGACAGATTAGTGCCGCGATCGCAGATCTTTCTCCTACAAGCAGCGACCGCACCTTACCGGCAAACTATACCGCTGAACTTCAGGCGCTACCAGCCCTTCAATTTTCCCAACCGCGCGAACTACCCGCTTGGGGCGCAATCTTTTCAGAATTCTGCATCTTTATTCGACCCAGTAATCCAGAGGAAGAAACCCAGTTTCTCTCTCGCGTCGAGGCGTTTTTAGACATTCATTGTGTTAATGCCAAAGCCGCCAAACCCGTTTCTGCCGAACAGCAAGCTGAAATTTTGCAGGGTCAACGCAACTACTGCACCCAACAGCAGCAAAACGACAAAACCCGTCGAGTGCTAGAAAAAGCTTTTGGCGAGGAGTGGGCAGAACATTATATGACGACAGTTCTGTTTGACTTACCGAGTGCTTAATCTGCTAGTAAGATTCCCTCGCCAGATTGATGCCTACCTCTTAAGATTAATTAATAAAAATAATTTCCTTAGAGGCTATGGCACAGGAATCTGGCTCCAAGAATCAACCATTCGTAAAACCTGTAGGGCGGTGGGCGATCGCGGTTGTCGTGGCTGGTGCTTTAGCAACCAGCGGTGTTACCGTTTACAACCTCTATGCCTTGCGAGAGGCTGCTCAGCAGCCGGTGCCAGCAGTAGAGCCGAGTACGCCTCCTAAGCTTGCTGTGACTGCCTTGGGGCGTCTGGAACCGCAAGGGGAAGTGATCAAACTCTCTGCTCCTATGTCGGTTCAGGGCGCTGCTCGCGTGGATCAACTTTTGGTCGGTGAGGGAGATAAGGTCACAAAAGGTCAAGTGGTGGCAATTCTCGACAATCGCGATCGCTTACAAGCAGCTTTGGACAAGGCAAAACAACAAGTCAAAGTCGCCCAAGCCGATCTCAATAAAGTTAAGGCTGGAGCGCAAACCGGGGAAATTACCGCTCAGAAGGCAGCGATCGCTCGCACCCAAGAGGAGTTACGCGGGAGAATTGCCACTCAACAGGCGACGGTAGCTCGCTTAGAAGCCGAACTGCAAGGGGAAAAAAATGCGTCTGTTGCCAAGATTGCCCGTCTGAGTGCCCAGATGGATAATGCGAAAAAGGAGTTTGATCGCTATGAGCAGCTATATCAACAAGGTGCAGTTGGAGCTTCTCTCTTTGACACCAAGCGCTTAGAAGTAGAAACGGCACTTCGGCAACTCAACGAAACTCAAGCCACTGCTAACCAGAAAGTAGCCACCCTGGAACAGCAAATTAACGAAGCCAAAGCCACTGCTAAAGAGACAATCGCCACTCTAGAACAGCAAATCAACGAAGCGAAAGCAACGTTAGAAAAAATTGCGGAAATTCGTCCCGTCGATGTCCAAGCAGCGCAAGCCGAAATTGAGAACGCGATCGCATCCGTCAAACAAGCGCAAGCCGACTTGGAATCAGCTTATGTCCGCGTACCCGTTGCCGGTCAAGTTTTGAAAGTTCATACCCGTCCTGGAGAAACCATTGGTAATAATGGAATCGTCGAAATTGGTCAAACCGATTTGATGGTTGCTGTCGCAGAAATCTATGAAAGTGATATCGGAAAAGTGCGGCTAGGGCAGCAAGCGACGATTAACAGCGAGGGCAATGCTTTTGCTGATGAACTCAAAGGAACGGTCAATCAAATTGGCTTGCAAATTGGGAAAAAAGATATTTTAAATACCGATCCAGCCGCAGATGTAGATGCCAGAGTGGTGGAAGTAAAAATTCGCCTAAATGCAGAGTCCAGCCGCCGCGTTGCCGGTCTAACTAACTCTAAAGTCACCGTCAAAATTCGTATTTAGCTATCTGTACTAATGGCTTTTGAACAATTAGCCATTAGCCCCTTGCCAACAAGTTTTGTAGAATCATGCCAAAAATTCCTCTAGCCTGGTTACAGCTTACCCGTGAAAAAATGCGGCTGCTGGTGGCACTTGCCGGTATTGGTTTTGCTGACATTTTGATGTTTGTGCAGTTAGGGTTTCGCGATGCCCTTTTTCAAAGCTCCGTAAGCTTGCATGAAAATATGCAGGGGGACGTTTTTTTGGTCAGTTCCCAGTCCACGGCTTTGATTGCCATGAAAAGTTTCCCACAGCGGCGACTGTATCAAGCTCTCAGCTTTGACGGAGTAGAATCGGTCAGTCCAGTATATCTTGGTTTTGGCTTGTGGAAAAATCCAGAAAATCGCCGCACTCGCCAATTGATGGTAATTGGATTTAATCCCGCAGCAGAAATTCTAAATTTACCCGAAGTTAAAAATAACCGAGATAAAATTAAACTTCCAGATGTTGTTTTATTTGATGAAGCGTCTCGTCCAGAATTTGGGGCAGTTGGTGATTGGTTTAAGCAGGGAAAAACTGTTGAAACAGAAGTAGAAAGCCGTCGGGTCAAAGTACAAGGCTTATTCACGCTAGGCGCATCATTTGGAGCCGATGGTAATCTGATAACGAGCGATTTGAACTTTTTTCGGATGTTCCCTAGACGACAGAGAGGATTGATTGATATTGGAGTGGTTAATTTAGAAGCCGGTGCGGATGTAAGTCAAGTTATTCAAAATATGAAGGAGTCCTTTAATTTAAAGAAGAATGATGCGAAATGCCAAGACTTAAAAAATATGGATAAAGATTGTACAGATGTACAAATTTTGTCCCATGAAGAATTTATTGAGTTTGAAAAGACATATTGGCAAACCAGTACATCAATTGGATTCATTTTTGGTTTAGGAACCTTAATGGGATTTGTTGTTGGTACAGTTATTGTCTACCAAATCCTATACACTGATGTTGCCGATCATCTAGCTGAATATGCTACGTTAAAAGCGATAGGCTATACGGATTTATACTTACTAATTGTTGTTTTTCAGGAAGCTTTAATTTTATCAGTTTTAGGTTATATTCCTGGCTTTTCGTTAGCGTCAGGGCTTTATATTTTTATAAAAGGCGGTACAAATTTACCGATTGCAATGACTGTTGTTCGAGCAACCGTAGTGTTGCTTTTAACTATTTTTATGTGCTTGATTTCAGGTGCGATCGCAGTCCGTAAGCTCCGAGCTGCCGACCCCGCTGATATTTTTTAAATGGTATTTTTTAACATAGCTAGTTGCTAATTTTAATGAAATAGAAAGATTATGCTGCAAGAACCGATTGTTGCAATTAAAAATCTCAATTATTACTTTGGCAAAGGTTCGCTCAGAAAACAAATTTTATTTGATATAAATCTGGAAATGCAACCGGGAGAAATTACAATCATGACCGGGCCATCAGGGTCAGGAAAAACCACATTATTGACTTTAATGGGCAGTTTAAGGTCTCCTCAAGAAGGTAGCCTGAAAGTATTAGGACAGGAACTAATTGGAGCTTCTAAAAGCCAAATGGTACAGGTGCGGCGGCACATAGGCTATATTTTTCAAGCTCACAATTTGCTGAAGTGCCTAACAGCGCGACAGAATGTACAAATGTCGGTGGAACTGCATCGGGATATTCCGTCACAGGAAGCTGCAACCAGGTCAGCCGCGATGTTGGAAGCGGTGGGGTTAGGCGATCGCATAAATTACTACCCGGAGAATCTTTCTGGGGGACAAAAACAACGGGTAGCGATCGCGCGTGCTTTAGTGAGTCATCCTAAATTAGTATTAGCTGACGAACCTACTGCTGCTTTAGATAGTAAGTCCGGTCGCGATGTTGTCGAGCTGATGCAGCGATTGGCAAAGGAACAAGGATGTACGATTTTGATGGTAACTCACGACAATCGTATTTTAGATGTTGCTGACCGAATTATTCACATGGAAGATGGGCGTCTAGTCCGCGATACAATTATTTCCGAAAAAACGCCTGCTTAAGTCAGATTTCTGAGTGGAAAATCCGATTAAAGTGGGTTGATTTCTCTTGATACACTAGATGGTTTTTGGCGAATGGCTCATTCTACAAAAGGCAATCTTTTCATTTGCCATCTACACTTCAAGAAAGCCTTTTGTTTAGAGATGATTGTAACTAAGCTCATATCTTGCATCAAGCTCTCAGAATAGAATGCTGGGACGATTGCATTCCAAATCTAAAAGCGCGGACTAACCGAAAACAAGGGTTTTGTAACCTGCTCTCGGCAGGTTTCGTTTGCGTGCTTCCTATCGCTGTGCGGTTTCAACTGCCCGGAGCAAGATGTCACTAAAGAATAACTAAGCAGAATCCACCCTGGTTGCTGATGGAAAAAAACTTATTCCTCAACATCCTAGCGCTTCGTGCGAATAGTGACATTGCCACCTTCACTTAATTGTTCTAGCACCAATAGTGGTGTCGGTTTGGCTTTTTGATCCCATTGTAGTTTTGCAAGGCGACCCTGAATTGTGGGTTGCCAAGTATCGTGGTCTTCCGCTGGACTGAGGAATGTTTCAATACAATCAATAATTTGGCTAATCGTAGCAGAAGTCGCTTGGGTAGGTAATTTCATTAACTTGATTTGAATGCGGAAAAGCACCCGCTTAGAGCGCTTCGTACCCTCTCCCGTCTCATAAATGACATCAAAAATCTCATCAACTTGGCGTCCCGCTGTACTGGCAATGCCCACTGAGGCTTGTGATGCTTGGGTAGGACGCAGGGCGATAGTGATTAAGTCTTTTACTCTGACTTTGATTTGATTAACAATGGCAAAGTGAAATACCTCTTCATCCATTCGCATTCTGAGGTAATCCAGGTTGAATTCGCGTGAGTTAACCAAGTCAGGATTGCTTTCCATTCTATGAATAGAGTCAAGCGCCAACTTTAACTTTTTCTGGAGGTCTTTGACTTTAAAATCCTGGATCTTGGCTTTCTTTGCCATCTCATCCTTTTTAAGCTTGACAAATACTGCTCCAGCAATGAGAAGTAACAGCAGTCCTCCGGAAGTGTACATCCAGATGGGCGCAGGTTGAGCGTTGGCGGCTGCGGCTGCTGGTTGGGCGGTTTGAGTTTTTTTGGCAGGGGCTTTAGGTTGAGCCTTCTTGGCAGGGGTTTGAGCCAATCGCAAGTCTACAATAAGGAACGGAGTGGACATAGTCGCTAGCCTAAAAAAATTCATGTCTATTTTCAGGATGCCCAAAAAAGCAGAAATTACAAAGTAAAAAGTATGAAAGATAAATAATCAAGTGTGAAATTCTGTCAAATCCTTTTTCGGAAAGCGGCTCGACTCTTAGTTTAGACCCAAATCACACTTCATTAGAGCTGACTTTAACGTGCTGTTAGCGCAACGGCGCGATCGCGCGGACTAGGCAAAACTACAGAGACTTTCATTGTTGGGTGTGAAGTGCGCTCAGGGGAGCTTTTGCAAAAATACCGATTGGCAAGACTCTCTAAAACTCTTGAAACCCTTGAAAAGTCGTCGCGATCGCCAAAACACCTTCCTCAAGGATCGGTAGCCGGAATTGTTTAGCGATCGCCAAACAGCAATCCCTGTGTTATTCAGTTGCTTCACTGGCAAGATATCAGCTAATAGGGAAAGCAGCCCCAGACTGGGGCTGCTTTCCCTATTGGCTAAGAATGAGAGTATCTAGATTCTGCCCGATCTTATCTTTGGGCGCTGCTGCCAAGCTGATTCCAGGTTTGGATCACCTTCTCTAAAGGTGCAGGCAAACTCCCTTGATTAATCTCGGTGTAGCGAACTGTACCCTTGCGGCTGCTAAGGGTGTAGGTGATGTGATCGGCAGCACCACTGGGTGCTGGGTAACTCAGGTTCTTAAATTGGGCAAATTGCTGCTGTTCTAGCAATTGCTGAAACTGTCGTACCTGTTGCACAGGAATGCGGAGAACGCTACGTTCGGAGTCATTAGCATCGCCGATGCGAACCCGCATCAAGCTTCCGTCATTGAGTAAAACAGTTTCGTAGGTTCTGCCAGCAAAACCGCCACTGGCGATCGCTCGAAACACCACATTTTTATCTAAGGATGGTGGTAGTTCGCTAGTCGGGATTGGCATTGGCTTGAGGATGCCAGCATCGCTTAGTTTACTTGCTGCTTGATTGAACTTAATAATGGAACCATCGCTGTTGGTGTGATAAACCAACAGTTGTAGCTTGCTTTGTACAGTTACCTGCCACCCAGGTATTGCATTAGTAAGACAACTCTCGTTAATACCGCCCAAACCCAGACAGCTATCCCAATTGTACTGTTGAGCTTGAACGATGCTGAGTTCGGTAGTGGGCACTTTGAACTGTCTGGAAGCTTCCCTTAAGACTGCATCTCGAACGGAATTCGGCAAACTCGCGAGTTGATCCACCTTCACGACAGAACCAGCTGCATTCGTGCGATAGACCAAGCGTTTTCCGCTTGCTTCTACCGTCACCTGCCACCCTTCTACTGTCGCTGGCGCACACAAAATATCAGGTGCGTAAATCCCTAGACACGCATCAGGCCAAGTCTTCTGTTCGGCCTGGACGACGCGAATCTGGTTTACCGGCAAACCCAGCTGCGTGGAGGCATCAGAAATCACAGCATTGGCAACAGATTTGGGGAAGTTTCCGGGGATGTTACTGCCAGGAGTATTCGACTTTTCTTGACGTAAAACTTGCCCTGTAGAATTGGTGCGATAGACCCAAGTTTTGTTATTGCTAGACACGACAACACGCCAACCGGGAACTAATGCTTGAGTACAAAATTCACCCGATTTCGGAAGTCCTAAACAGCCATCGTTCCAAGTTTCCTGACTAAACTGAGTAATTTTGAGCTTTCCTGGAGCGATGCCAGTTTGACGCGACAAATCTTGACGAACAGCGTTAGCAATTCGAGGCGGTAAGCGATTAGCTTGCTTACGGTCAAGATTTTGCCCCACTTTCTGGTCTTTAACCTTAACCAGTCTGGTGATAGACTCAGAAAGTCCGGCTGGGGCAGCAAATGCGGTTTGTAACAGTGTCAGACCTGCGCCTAAAGACAGGACGCCAGTTAGAACTAAAACGGCAAAAATTCGCTCGGACTGGTGAACTGTTTCACCGGGGTTTACGGGTTTGGAGTGATTTTTGAAAATCTGTCTCATAGAAACCTCAATAGAGTTGTTTTTGCAAGCGGAGAGCGTGTTAGGTGAGACGAGCGGCACTCCAACGCTCATCGAATGCATATAGCAGATAAAACGCTTGACGCTGCTATCGTGCGAGTTAGTTCCGCTGTTTCGTTCACCTGAATGGGTGATTTTTTACAAGTTTCAGATAGCGATCGCCAGCCAAAAAATTTAACTTCTGCAAAAACAGGTTTCTATAATCGTGTAGGCATTTATTTATTTCAGCAAGGGAGCGATCGCGATGACTGTGTTGGTAGTCGCTACGGGAAATCCAGGCAAGCTGCGAGAGATGCAGAAGTATTTAAGCGGATTTGGCTGGGAATTGACCCTGAAGCCAGAGGAACTGGAGATTGAGGAATCGGGTGACACCTTCATGGCTAACGCTTGTCTGAAGGCATCCCAGGTGGCAGAGGCGACTGGAGAGTGGGCGATCGCAGATGATTCTGGCTTGGAAGTAGACGCCTTAGAGGGCGCACCTGGTATTTATTCCGCTCGTTACGGCAAAACCGACCCCGATCGAATTGAACGCCTGTTGAATGAACTTGGCAACGAACTGAATCGGGAAGCCCAATTTGTGTGTGCGATCGCGATCGCTCGTCCCGATGGCGCGATCGCCCTGCAAGCCGAAGGAGTTTGCCACGGCGAAATTCTCCACGCCCCTCGCGGTACGGGAGGATTCGGCTACGATCCAATTTTTTACGTTCCCAAAGAGCAAATGACCTTTGCGGAAATGACTCCTGAGTTGAAGCGCCAGTGGAGCCATCGCGGTCAAGCTTTTAAAATTCTCTTACCCCAGCTACAGACTTTAAAGACTGAGGGTTAAGTCCAGAAGTTAGAAGTCCAGTAACCAGAAATCAGAATTTTGCGATCGCCAAAAATTCTAATTTCTGATTTTTAATGACTCCTGACCTCTAACCTTGATGACTCAGTCCTCAGTCCTCAGCCCTCAGTCCTCAGCCCTCAGTCCTCAGTCCTGACTTAGACAGCTTCCAGATTCTTTTCCCCCGTCCGAATTCTGATGACCTGCTCTACCGGGCTGACAAAAATCTTACCATCACCGATTTCACCCGTTCGGGCAGCGGCAATGATTTTCTCAATCACCATATCAACCTGGCTGTCTTCAACAACGATCTCTACTTTAAGTTTTTGCAGAAACTCAACCGTGTACTCGGAACCGCGATAACGTTCGGTTTGACCTTTCTGCCGCCCAAATCCTCGGACTTCAGAAACGGTCATTCCCACAATTCCCGCATTGACTAGCGCAATTTTAACTTCGTCGAGTTTAAAAGGCCGGATAATCGCTTCAACTTTTTTCAAGCTTCTAACTCCTCAGTTCGTTCTGGATTTGATCTGTACAATCAATTTGTACAACCAAAGGTACTCGTAAAGCGGCGGCTATGTTTTATCACTGCTCAAACAAAGATTTTTGTATTATATGATACATATTGCTCTTCACTCCCACCAGAGGCATCCATTATGCCAACCCTAACTAAGGGGTTTCTCTGGATATCGCTGACTCGTTACCTTGACAGCGTTTGACTAGACAGCGTTTGACTTGACAGTACAGTGAAGATGCGCGGGTTTGGAAATATTTTCCCCATTTGTATCAAAGCGGTTGTTCCAGGCAGATGCACCCGGTTCTTCCGACTCCTAGCAGAGTTAATCTTTCAGCCGTCAACCAGCAAGCTCAACGACTATTATTCAAAAGCGGACGCACAATCAAAAAGCCAGTGCCAAACGCTGTCGCCACAATCAAAAAGATGACGATGATTAACCACCAGCCACTCACATCTGCGGAACGCTCTGGCTGAGTTGGGCGACGATACCGACCTTCTTCTTGTTCGATTACCAAGCTTTCTGAAAAATCAGGTAGTGGTGCTGGTTCAGCTTTGGGAGGGGGAGGAGGTAGAACTTCCACTGGCGGAGCGATCGCAGCCGAACGAGGAGGACGAGGAGGCTGCGGAGGACGCCGCTTAGGTGTTGCGTTTGATCCAGTCCGAATTTCCGGTTCAATGGGGGGAGGGGGAACTTCAACTCGACCCCCGGACGGAAACGAAGTTACTACCTGTTGTGCGTGCAAAGCTGACTGAACAACTTTTTCGATTTCTTGGCGCAGCTGTTGATTTTCTTTGGCTAACTGCTGATTTTGGGAATTCAGCGAGTCCAGCATCGCTTGCGCTGTTTGTAACTCTGCTGAGAGTTCTTTGTAAACCGAAATTGGCACTGAGGGACGGTAGGTATTCATTGGGCTTTGGGGAGTCTGCTCAGAAATATAAGCATTTTGCATTGGCGAGCGGGTCGAGGGATTAGACATCATGGATTTAGTTTAAGTTTGGTAAGGCAACAATAATGGAAAGTGAGGCGACTCTGACAGCCATTTTTTAACAAATTTGCTATTTAATCAACTAGGAATGTGCCCCAATCGATCTTTACGGTGTCATTGCTATAACCTTTGTATTCTCCGATTGTTTTAATTCTCCGATTGTAGGAGGGGAAAAAAGTGTCCCACTGGCCCTTGACCCTGACCAATGGCTAAAGCGTATTTTAGAGCAGTGGTGACATAATCTTTGGCTTTTTGAACCGCAGACCACCGATCTTTGCCCAAGGCTAGATTAGCCGCGATCGCGCTACTGAGCGTACACCCCGTGCCATGAGTGTTTGTTGTCTCTACAGTAGCGGTCTTTAACGTTTCCAGATGGTGCCCATCAAACCAGATATCGATGCCGCGTAGATTCCCCTCCATTCCGCCTCCTTTCACTAATACAGCCGCACCACCTCCCAAATGATAAATCCGTTGGGCAGCAGAGCGCATATCATCCAAGGTATGAATCGGCAATCCGCTCAGTAATTGAGCTTCGTAGCGGTTGGGGGTCACAATCGCTGCTTTGGGGATTAAGACATCCCGCAACGTTGCCACAGCGTCATTGTCAATCAGTTGGGCACCCGTGCGCGATACCATAACGGGATCGACGACTAATTTGTCCAGTTTGAAAGCTTCCACAGCTTGCGCTACAGCCGCAATAATC
Source organism: Trichocoleus sp. AS-A1 (assembly GCF_039962015.1). Classification (NCBI taxonomy): domain Bacteria; kingdom Bacillati; phylum Cyanobacteriota; class Cyanophyceae; order Leptolyngbyales; family Trichocoleusaceae; genus Trichocoleus; species Trichocoleus sp. AS-A1. The sequence continues at coordinate 125,583 of NZ_JAMPKG010000003.1, forward strand.
TCCCCATTCAGCAACATCCCCGTTTTCGCTGCTTGGACGCCAATATCCGTCACCACAGCCTCAATCTGGGCGACAATTGCTGCTGTCGGTAAAGCATCCACCCGCGTGACTCCCAGCGTATTCTGCGCTGTCACGCAAGTAATAGCACTGGTGCCGTGAACGCAGTGAAAGGCAAATGTCCGTAAATCGGCCTGAATGCCAGCACCGCCGCCGCTATCAGAACCGGCAATTGTGAGAGCAACAGGTACGCTTGAAGGGTTTTTAACGGTCATAGGAATGAGGAATGGGTAAGCGAAATGGGTAATTAGTTAATACCCGCAAATGAAGGACTACTAACAATTACTTTTACTCTAAATTTTGATGAAACCAATCCCAATCTAAATTGAATTGAATGATTAGATTTTACAAATTGCTGCAAATCGAGTGCTGCTCAATTTACAATTTGCTGATCGTCGGCAAATTATTGCAATGCTGCCCTTGAGAAGCGGGTAGAACTGGGTTATGTGCCTAAAGACCTAATTAGAGGAAATATACGATGAGCCGCACTGATTTCCAGTTTAGGAGGGGAAATTCGTGCGGCGTGAGAGCATGGATGTAGCGATCGCTCCTGTAATCAGTCAAGTCTTCCCACTTTTGGGACAGGTAATCATTGAATTCGGAACTTCTACCGAATTCAATCGGCTTCGTGGAAGTTTAGAAGAATTTCGCACCCTGCTAACTAAGGCTGGATTGCCCACGCATCAATTAAAAATTAAAAAGGAAATGTTCCATTTTTAATTTTTAATTCTTCTAGCGTTGCGGACGCCGTCTTTGGAGAAATTCCGGAATATCCAATCCTCCACCTTGTTGTTGAGGTTTAGGCTCAAACGTGGGGGTAGAAGGAGGAACGGGTGACGGTGCAATGGGTCGCTGTGGCTGTCTGGAAGTGCGTGCCTCCCTCGCCGCCGGTGTAGACTGAGTTTCCCCGCTAAATCCAGTCGCAATGACGGTAATTCTTACCTCACCTTGCATCCGGTCATCGATCACTGCCCCGAAAATGATATTCGCATTCGGATCGACCACTTCATAGATTGTTTCGGCTGCGGCATTCACTTCGTGCAGCGTCAGGTCGCTACCGCCGGTAATGTTAAAGACAACCCCTCTGGCTCCTTCAATCGAAGACTCTAGCAACGGTGAGGAAATTGCGGCGACGGCGGCTTCTCTAGCTCTCGATTTCCCAGAACCCACGCCAATCCCCATCATTGCCGATCCCGCATCTGCCATCACGGCTCGGACATCTGCAAAGTCTACATTGACCAGTCCGGGAATCGTAATAATATCCGATATCCCTTGCACACCTTGACGCAGGATATCATCTGCTACTCGAAAAGCATCTTGAACCGGCATGGTTTCTGGAATCACTGCCAGCAGCTTATCGTTAGGGATGACGATGAGCGTATCTACCCGACCCTGCAAAGCGGCAATGCCTTCATCTGCCTGAGAAGTGCGACGGCGTCCCTCAAAGGTGAAAGGACGAGTGACAACGCCCACCGTTAAGGCTCCCATTTCTTTGGCAACTTCTGCCACAATCGGGGCTGCACCCGTACCCGTACCGCCTCCCATCCCAGCGGTAATAAATACGAGATCGGTATTTTCTAAGGCATGAGCGATCTCGTCGCGCGATTCTTCCGCTGCCTTTTGACCAATGGCAGGATTACCTCCAGCACCTAAACCTCGCGTTAACTTCTGTCCCATTTGCAAGCGTTTAGCAGCTGAGGAGTGAGACAGCGATTGGGCATCAGTATTGATTGACCAAAACTCTACGCCGCTGACATCACTGGCAATCATGCGGTTCACCGCATTGCCCCCACCCCCACCAACACCAATGACTTTAATTTTGGCGACGCTACCTAGCACGATGTTGTCACTCCTAGATTCTTCCCTGGGTGTTCCGTTAGCATCGTGATTATGGCCTAAATGTAACACGGTGTTATTAAAAGGATTCGCGCCGTCCACTGCGGGTGAACGACCTGCGTTCCCTGAGGGATTTGAGTTTTGGTGGGCAAGCCCTGGTTTACTATTGAGCGTCATTGCAATAGAAAGGGTCAATAAACAACTTTTTAGTTTAGGTAGCGATATGAGTCAACTATAGGGTAAGTTGACCCTTAAAACCAATGAGAGTCATAGTGCATTGACGTTCTTGAAGAGGTCTGGAGTCAACTGTCTGAAGGCTGATCCTACTAAAAGATGAAGGATATTCGTAAAGTAGATGCGCTCTTGGCAGGATGAAGAATGAATTTAGCTCAAAAGACGCCTTCTGCCTAAAGCCAGAACTCGCGTTCCTTCCAAGCTTATAAGGTTTTGGTTTTTTTGGAAGGGTTGCCTTTTTTCATTTGAATTGCTGGGGATTCGGGGTTTTTGAGGTCAATATAGGCAATTTCGCTGGTTGAAAAATGTGCTGGCAAATCTCGCATTCGATCGAGGACGGTGAGCTGATAGGCAAACCGAGAAGTGTAAGCACCACAATGTACCCATCCTTGCTCGGTTTTCAGAATTAAATTGGCTGGGTTTTGCCAATCAATTTCAAATACTTTGACCGGACTGCGGCTAACGGCTTGGTAAAGTGCCGACCAGTAGGGGCGATATTCATCCCGATAGCCAATGATTTTTAAGGTCGGCAAGGGAATGGTGCGCTCCAGTTCGGTGTAGCTTTCTAAGGGCATCCAGACGCCTTGTTCGTCCAACAATCCCAATCCTGGCTGCGATCGCGTTTTGCTATTTGAGGAGGTTTGGCTGGAAGCAGGAGTCTGGCGCGTGCGCGTGCGGAGGGCGATCGCGACTGGCTGTCGTTCCGTAACTTGTACGGTGAGTCCTGGCGGCAACATTTGCCGGGTAACGGTAGCTTCCTTGATGGCAGGTTGTAATTCCAACTTATCGGCGATGATTTGCGGCTGTAGCCGCAGCAAATACTGAGGGTAAGATAGAGGCAGCAGCGACCGAATCGCTTGGATTGAAAGCGTTTTATTGCCCTCAATCGCAATTTGATCGGGTTTGCGGATTACCCAAGCAGGTAAAGTTGTCACCCAAACTAAACTGCCTGCTAAACCGGCGACGAAGATCGCTCGCCACATCGCTTGAAAAGATTTTATCCGTCGTTGGCGACGTAGTTTTTGACGCCGTTGGCTCAATTCGGTTTGTGATACTGATGCGATGCTTGTCATCCTAACTTCTCAATCGGGAGTTTGTGGTGCTTGAGGTAGACTGCACTCAACACAGCTTGATGGTGGTTCGCCGTAAGTTTAGGCGCGTCCTTCTTTAACTTAAACAGAGCGCTTGGGAGTTCCGACTATCCCCTCCTGACGGGGCTATCGCCCTATGCTCGCCAATCCGCTGACCGGGGAGAAAGTCACGATCGGTTCGCTCGGCAATTTCATCTAACAGGACGTTAACAGAATCTCTTTCTCTTTTCAGTACGGCTCATCAGGAACTGTAGCGGGAAATTCTAACGTCTAAATATTAACGTGACCGGGTCATTATGAACTCTGTTTAGCCTACGGAAAAAGAATTTAAAATTGGGGATCGCTCTTCGCCGCCAAAATCTGGGCTTTTTCCATCGCTTTTTGGCTCACTCGGCACGATTCGGCGAGGCAATCATCGCAATTCGACCTGAATCGAAGCGCATCTGAGAACCAAGCTGAGAGCGATCGCGTTATAGCCGCAAAGTAGCCGGTGGTTATACGACTCAGGGCGAAGCATTCCTCTCAAATCCCCTCAACTCTACCAGGATGTATCTATCTCAGTGCAAGAGGGGTGCGCCCCTCCAGTCCGACTAGGGTCGCTTTAACGGAAGCTGTCTAGCAGTACAAAAATCAGTACAGGGATTGATCTGCATACTCAAGAGGTCGGCATGAAATTGGATTTGGAGAGATTCTATAAGGCTTGTAACCCTGCGAAGACGCTCATCTTCTCTAGGGCGGAAGATCGTCCCTACTATATCGATTTCTCAGCGGTGCGAGGTGGCAAAATTATTGAGGCGGTGGGGCGAACCATTGCCCGGATTTCACCCGACGATCCCACCAGTCAGCTATTTACCGGACACATCGGCTGTGGGAAGTCTACAGAGCTATTTCGCTTGAAAGCCGAGTTAGAACGGCAGCAATTTCATGTGGTTTATTTCGAGTCCAGTCAAGAATTAGACATGGCGAATATCGATATCAGCGATATTTTGCTGGCGATCGCGCGTCAAGTCAGTGAAAGCCTGGAAGAAATTCAAATTCGACTCAAACCGAGTTACTTTTCTAACCTCTTCAACGAGATCAAAGACATCTTGCAGACTCCGATTGATGTCTCCGCTGAAGCCCAATTGTCTGTGGGGATTGGCAAAATTACTGCCAAAACCAAAGATAGCCCTAAGCTGCGGGATCAGTTGCGGCAGTACCTAGAACCCCGCACCGAAGGCTTTTTAAAAGCGATCAATGAAGAAATCCTGAAACGGGCGAACGAAGAACTGAAGCGACGCGGTCAAAAAGGCTTGGTGGTGATTATCGATAACTTGGATCGGGTCGATCCTCGACCGATGCCTTCGGGAGGTACCCTGCCAGAATACCTGTTTATCGACCGGGGCGCACAGTTACGCCGCTTGAGTTGCCATGTCGTTTACACGATCCCCTTGTCCTTAATTTTCTCTAACGATTACGAAGCTTTGAAGAATCGTTTGGGGGGTGGGGTGGCTCCCAAAGTGTTGCCAATGGTGCCGGTGCGGAACCGCGATGGTCGGGATTGCGAGGCAGGAATGACGTTGCTGCGAAAGATGGTGATGGTACGAGCCTTCCCAGAAGCGAACGAACAGCAGCACCTAGAGCTATTGACCAAGGTTTTTGATGCTTCTGAAACGCTGGATCGGTTGTGCCGGGTCAGTGGCGGTCATGTGCGGAACTTACTGGGATTGCTTTACAGCTGTCTTCAGCAAGAAGATCCCCCCTTCTCCCGTGCTTGTTTGGAGAATGTAATCAAAGAATACCGCGATGATTTGGCGCTGGCGATTGACGAAGAAGAGTGGGACTTATTGTTTCGGGTGGTGCAGCAGCAAAATGTGAAGGGCGATAAAGAATATCAGACGCTACTCAGAAGTATGTTTGTGTTTGAATATCGGGATGAGAATGGGCGCTGGTTTGGGCTGAATCCGGCTTTGATGGAGACGCCAAAATTTAAGTCTTTAGTGGCTCTCCACCCCTTAGAAGCGTGAGGTATCGAAGTTTTGTCAGGATCGCGCTCCGATTGTTTTGCGTAGGGGCATGGCAGGGGCATTGCAATGCCATGCCCCTACAGAACGTGAATGCGTGAATGAGTGTAAGTTGATTTAATCCACGTTCCCGATCGGAGAGATCGACTTAAATCTGGGTACGGAGGAGGCGATCGCTTCCTCAACCTGATTACCAGTAGGGGCACGGTATTGCTGTGCCTCTACTCGACATCGTTTTAGATGCAGCCTGTCTGGATTCCCAGCGCGGTAAACTGTTTAAACTAACTGGTAACAGTCCGTCCAGCCCCTGAATCATTAAAAGACAGTGTTCTATGAGTACATTTTTATTGGAAGTCGGTACAGAAGAATTACCTGCAAGCTTTGTGAACGATGCGATCGCGCAATGGCGATCGCGCATTCCTGCCAGTCTTACCGAAAATAGCTTGGATCACGAGGCGATTGAAGTTTATGGCACACCTAGACGCCTCGCGGTGCTGATTAAAGGATTGCCGACTCAGCAACCAGATCGAGAAGAAGAAGTCAAAGGGCCACCCGCGCAGGCGGCGTTTAAAGATGGGCAACCAACAAAGGCAGCAGAAGGGTTTGCGCGGAAGTTGGGTGTGGAAGTCAACGCTTTAGAAATTCGCCCCACCGACAAAGGTGATTTTGTCTTTGTCCGCCAAACTATCCCCGGACGCCCAACTGCTGAAATTCTTACCCAGTTAGTTTCCCAGTGGATTTTTGGATTAGAAGGCAAGCGGTTGATGCGCTGGGGGGATGGGGACATCAAGTTTCCGCGACCGATTGAGTGGTTGGTGGCTTTATTAAATGATGCCGTACTGCCGATAGAGTTAGTCAATGGTTCGGAGACGATTAAGAGCGATCGCATTACACGCGCTCATCGGGTTTTGCACCCCGAATCTGTGACAATTTCTCAGGCAGATGATTATGTCGATTGCTTGCGTTCTGCTTCGGTAGAAGTGAATCCAGAATCGCGTCAAACCAAAATTCAAGAGCAAGTCCAGGCTGCGGCTCAAAAGATGGATGGATACACCGAAATCTATCGAGATTTGCTGCAAGAGGTCACTCATTTAGTAGAGTTTCCCACAGCAGTTGTCGGAAAATTTGATTCTGAGTTCTTGAGCCTTCCGACTGAAGTAATTACCACAGTGATGGTAACTCACCAGCGTTATTTCCCAGTTTTCAAAACTGAACAATCTAAAGAATTACTTCCCTATTTCATCACAATTTCTAATGGCGACCCGGCGAAGTCGGACATTATCGCCGAAGGAAATGCACGAGTAATTCGGGCACGATTAGCGGATGGTCAGTATTTTTATAAAGCTGACTTGTCCCAATCTTTAGAGAACTATTTACCTCAACTGGAAAAAGTAACCTTTCAGGAATCTTTAGGGTCAGTTCGGGAAAAAGTGGAACGGTTGGTTAAAATTGCTGGTCACATTAACGAGCAACTGCAATTAGGAGTGGATGAAAGGAACAACATCGAACGAGCTACCTTGCTATGTAAAGCGGATCTCGTAACTCAAATGGTGGGAGAATTCCCCGAATTGCAAGGCATCATGGGACAGAAATATGCTTTGGCAAGTGGCGAACCGGAGGCTGTGGCAAGGGCAATTATTGAGCATTATTTGCCGCGAGGTGCAGGGGATTCTTTACCCCAAACGATAACCGGGCAAGTTGTCGCTTTAGCGGATAGGTTGGATACTTTGGTCAGTATATTTGGGTTGGGAATGCTGCCCACAGGTTCTTCCGATCCTTTTGCTTTACGTCGTGCAGCGAATGCAGTGATTAATATCACTTGGACAGCAGATTTACCGATTAATTTGTATCAATTGCTGCAAATAGTTTGTGTTGAATTTGTTATTAAATATCCCAAGACGAAATCGAAGGAATTAGTAGGGCAATTGCTGGATTTCTTCTTACAACGCATCCGCAATCTCCTACAAGATGAGCAAAATACTGATTATGACTTGGTGAATGCAGTTCTGGGAGAAAACGATCCGGAGTATACAGAACGAGCGTTAAAGGATTTATTGGATGTACGCGATCGCGCTTTATTCCTCCAGACAATTCGCAATAATGGCAAGCTGAATGAAATCTACGAAACGGTCAACCGTTCGACTCGTTTAGCAGCCCAAGGGGATTTAGATAAAGCCCAGTTGGAACCAAAGACGGTGGTGCGCCCAGAACTATTCCAGAAAGCATCAGAGCAAGCTTTTTATGATGCTTTAGTGCAGATAGTTCCGCAAACTCAAGCATCTCAAGAACAGAGAAATTACCAGCTATTAGTGGATGGTTTGGCAAAAATTGCTCCGACTGTTAGCACTTTCTTTGATGGTGCTGAAAGTGTTTTGGTGATGGATGCCGATCCCAATATCAAGCGCAATCGGTTGAATATTCTGGGTTTGCTCCGGAATCATGCCCGCGTGTTGGCTGATTTTGGGGCGATTGTGAAGAGTTAGTCGGAAGTTAATGGGTTTGATTTTGGGGAGTAAGCAGAAATTAGGAAGAAAAAAAACTGCGAAGGCGCACTAGCGGAGCCATGCGCGTTAGCGCTATAGGGCGCGAAGGAAGAATCAGGAAGGAGGCTATTGGTAGGAAATGAGTTTTTAAATATCGTTATCGCGGTATGATACAGGATTGCTAAACCAGGGACTTTGCACTGCCATTGAGTTTATGCCCATCGCTCATATTATCGGTCTGGGAAAATCGGGAATTGCCGCTGCACGGTTGTTAAAACGGGACGGTTGGGCGGTGACGATTAGCGATCGCAACTCTTCCGAAAATCTCCGCCAAGAACAACAGCAGCTTGCAAACGAGGGAATTACCGTAAAGTTGGGTTATTCCTTGGAACTCAACGGTACCGATTTACCCCAGATGATAGTCGTCAGTCCCGGCGTTCCTTGGGATGCGCCGATATTAGTAGAAGCGAGGAAGCTAGGGATCGAGACAATTGGAGAAATAGAACTCGCGTGGCGACATCTCCAATCTTGTCCTTGGGTAGGCATTACTGGTACTAACGGCAAAACCACCACCACAGCTTTAGTGGCTGCGATTTTTCAAGCGGCTAATTTCCATGCTCCCGCCTGCGGCAATATCGGCTATGCTGCTGGGGAACTAGCGCTGGCGGAAAAGCCTCCAGATTGGGTAATTGCAGAACTCAGCAGCTATCAAATCGAGTCCTCTGCTACAGTTGCTCCGAAAATCGGGGTTTGGACAACCTTTACGCCGGATCACCTCAGCCGTCATAAAACCCTAGAAAACTACTACAACATTAAGGCACATCTACTGAGTCAGTCTCAGCAGCAAGTATTGAACGGAGACGATCCCGAACTGCGGAAAACTGCACGCGATCGCTTTCCCAATGCTTACTGGACAAGTGTGAATAAAGCCGATTTGATTGGGGAGAAAGGTTTCTACATCGAAGACGGTTGGGTTGTAGAGACGCAAATGGAATCTCCACAAGCTGAAAAACAAGGTGAAAAAATCGTGCAAGCATCGGCGTTGCGGATGGTGGGAGAACACAATCTGCAAAATCTGCTGATGGCGGTAGCGGCGGCGAGACTGGCGGGAATTGAGAAAGAGGCAATCCAAGAAGCGATCGCAAACTTCCCCGGCGTTCCCCATCGCCTGGAACACATCTGCACGCTGGCGGGGATTGACTTTATCAACGACAGCAAAGCCACCAACTACGACGCCGCCCAAGTTGGATTAGCTTCCGTTAACAGTCCCGCGATTTTAATTGCTGGTGGTGAAGCCAAAGCGGGTGATGACACCAGTTGGCTAGAGACGATTCAAACCAAAGCCACCGCCGTATTACTCATCGGTGACGCCGCCACTGTTTTTTCCCAGCGACTACAAGACGTTGGCTATTCCAGTTACGAAATTGTACAAACAATGGAGAAGGCTGTCTCTAGAGCGGCTGAATTAGCTCAAGCTCATGGCGCTAAAGTTGTCTTACTTTCTCCAGCCTGTGCCAGTTTCGATCAATACCAAAATTTTGAGCAACGCGGCGACCATTTCCGCCAACTTTGCCTTGAGTTATTGTAGCAATTAGAACTGTAGCATTTAGAACTGTAGCAATTAAACGAGTTCAGCTGTCAATTCTTGAATATATAGCTGATTGCAAGGGATTGTATCCGCTAGACTTGCATCGAATATCATACCCGTATGAATTTCTAGCTGAGCATCCGGTAACGCTTCAAAGAAAAAACGTTCTTTTGGAAAAACAATCCGCTCAAAGTACCAATTTGGGATATTCGCAATCCGAGCGATCTGAATTTGGCTGGTGGAATTGATATAACAGCAGAGAATTCTATCAGACGAATTTGGAGGAAGAGAATCAAGTATCTGAGTCATAACTATCCTACTTCTGTAAGGCTGATGATGAATGAATCTGGCTTTGCCGAAAACTCATACCAATTCGGTTGCTAATTTATAAAGCAGGGAATCGGTAATTTGTAATGTCTTTTCTTTACAGGATAGGGGTAATGCGAAAAGGCTGTCGGGTAAAATCCTGCCTTAACTGGGTGCTTATCCCATCAAGATTAAACTGAGCAACAGTCATTTTGTTATACTCATCTTGCATAAATTCATGCAGCATCCAAAACCATCTATCTCGATAGGGGGTTCCTTCAGTAAATCTTGAAGCAAGTTTGTAAGCATCTCTCATGGATACCAAGAACCCGTATTTATCGATGTCTTCTTCTTTTATACAATTTTTCTGCCAATAGACTGTAAGAGCATTCAGAGTTGCTTCATCAAGTAAATAAATTTCTTCTTTTTGACTCATTTTGTATTGTTCAACAGAATCTGTTGCCCTGAATAAACTGCTGTGAAAAATATCTTAATATTAACCAATTAGATAAATGAAGAAGCAGTATCGCAGATGATTTTTTGAGATCGTTCGCTCAATGTTGGTTGTTTAAGCTTCTTCCCATCTAACGGTCTATGTGAAACCCTGGTTTAGCTTTGACAAGAGTGATTAAATTTGGCATTTCCTGGTAACAATAGCTACAAAACCAGTAAACTTTCCCCAAAGCAGCATGGCGGACTAAGGGCTGGGAACAGCAAGGACAAGAAGGCATTTTTCTTTTCTATTCAAACGCTTTATCTAAAAGTTAACGCCTAAAAGTGAAGAAGTCGGGAAGAAGGAAAGTTAGATTTTGTCAGCGTAACCATGCTTAAGGTCGGGGCGGGCTGTTTTGGAGACGATAACCTACGCCATAAACGGTTTCAATTAAATCAGCGGGTGCGCCCACTGCTTGCAGTTTCCGCCGTAAATGCTTAATGTGAGCCTTGATGGTCTCTTCATGAGGCATTTCTTCAGGCTGCCAAAGGCGTTGGAGAATCTCATCTCGCTTTAATATGCAGCTACCCTTTTTCAAGAACAGTTCTAGTAAGCAACACTCTTTTGCAGTTAAATTCAGAGGTTGACCGGCATAGGTAGCTTCATGGGTAGCTGGATTGAAGTGTAAGTCTCCCCACTTCAACACCGACTGCAAAGCCGAACCCTCTGAGTCCATTACCGTTTTGGCAGAAGCCAATAGCCTTATCAGTTTTTCTCGCTCTTTTCTTAGTTTTCTTAGGCTATTTCGCTGAGTGATTAGGAGCTTTTGTTGCTCAGTTAGTGCTTTTTGTCGCTTTTCATGGTTATTTTGACATGTAATCAAGTTTTTTTGGCTCCTTATCCTCGCTTGTTGTTGTCTTTCACTGGCTTCTGATTGATTAAGAGAGTTATCTGTATCGCTACTATGTGTGAAATTCATTTGTTTTAGGTGTAAACAAAAACGACACTAGCAGAGTAAAAGTTGCATTACAGCTAGAAGATTTATGGCTGTATGGCTGTAACGAACTTCGATTTTTTTAACTTATCTACGATCTATGACATTAGTGCCAACTATGACGTTAGTGCCAAAAAGTGAAAATCTGAGGTCAGGGTAAGATTCAATCGATAGTTTGGGGGACTTCCCTTCCGATGAAGCGATCGCCCTCGTTTCACTGAACGCTACTTAAACCTGAGACTCTTGTTTCAAGCGATAGCCCAAACCATAAACAGTTTCAATCAAATCACTCGGGGCACCAATCGCTTGCAATTTCTGCCGTAAACGCTTGATGTGGGTCTTGATTGTTTCTTCTTGCGGGATTTCTTCAGTGGGCCAAAGGCGGTCGAGAATCGCACTCCGACTCCACACCCGGCGACCATTTCGCACGAACAGCTCGATTAAGCGATACTCTTTTGCCGTCAATTCCAGAGGATGACCGCCATAGGTGACTTCACAGGTAATCGTGTTACAGCACAAGCCTTCCCAGTTAAGGATGGGTGGTACCGTCAAACTACCCCGACGCAGTAAAGCACGGATGCGAGCAAGTAACTCTTGCTTGTCAAAAGGGTAAACAACATAATCATCTGCGCCTGCATCTAATACCATTACCTTCTGAGCAGCGCTATCCTGAGTAGCCACGATGAGGACAGGAGTGCGATCGCCCATGCACCGCAATTGTCGGCAAAAGTCGATACCGTTCAAGTTCGGCAAGCACAAATTCAAGATAATCAAGTCGTAGGGAAAGGTTTGCGATTGCTCCCATCCGGCTTGACCATCAGGGGAAAAATCAACTACATAATTTTGGTCAACGAGCGCTTGGTTCAGGGTTTTAGCAAGGTATTGCTCATCTTCCACTAGCAGAATTCTCATAGGAGCTTCACTGAAAAAGTGAAAAACTAGGGAAAAGTTGGGTGTTTCCCTAGAGTATCACCGAGAAGCTGATTAAAGCATTGCTCTTTAGCATAGGATATAAAAAACGTCAACTATTTTTGGGCAATGCCAGCCGTTATTGCCCGAAATTGCTGCCAGCAGATGGTGAGGAGGTGGATGGCTCCGATTCCAGGCGATCGCTTTCCAAAAGCCGAGCGATCGCGTTCGCAACGAGCTGGGCGGCTCCTTGGAAGAAGGGTCGATCTAAATTGGTCGGCGTATCGCTGGGCTGATGATAGTGGGGAGTCCGCAGATTCGCTGTATCGGTCAACAGCACTGCACCCACTCCCCGATACCAGAACGGCGCATGATCGCTACGCAACACATCGGGGGTCATGAGACCTTTTAAAGGCACGGGTACGGTGAGAACCAGGGGTAAACCGGGTTGAGCGGACTTTTTAAAAGCGTCTAGCAGTGGCAAGTGTTCGGTGTCCCCAACGACCGCTAGAAAGTCGCCTTTATCGCTGGGTGGAGTGATGGGCAAACCAGGGGGAAATTTCTGGCAGCCTGGGGTGTAGCAAGCATAGCCCACCATATCCATGACGATGACGCCGCGCAGGTTATCTAAATTTGTCTGCTTTGCGGCAAAGGCAAGACTGCCCCGGAGTCCCAATTCTTCTTGGTCAAAGAATGCTAATTGTAATGTCTGGGGAGTGGGGAGAGAACTGAAGAGACGAGCCATTTCCAGAATTACGGCAACGCCACTGCCATTGTCATCAGCACCAGGAGAACCGGAAACGGTGTCGTAATGAGCTGCGATGAGAACGGTTCCGGCTTTCTTATCGGTGCCTTTGCGAGTCGCAACGACATTGACGCCGCCCTCGAAAGGTTGTAGTTTGGGCGACCAGCCCGATTTTTTGAGGGATTGGGTGAGGTATTTGCGAGTGCGATCGCGTTCTGTCTGGGTGTAGCGCTGAAAGTTTAATGCGTTGACGTGCGCCATCAGCCGCTTCGGGTCTACATTCGGGGCATTGACGGGTTTCTCAGACGCCACTGCTACATCGAAATGCTGTACTGGAGGTGCTGGAGTGCTTTCTACCCGGCTTTCAATAACTGGTTGCGATCGCTGCTGGAAAAATTCATGGCTGCTGACAGCGACTGCGATCGCGACCAGTGCTAACACCGAGACTATCCATTTCCTCATGTTTCTACCTAAAATTACCGTTTGTTTATCGCCGCCCCCCTTCCAGACCTAGAATAACGACTGAGGGAGTTGGGTCTATTCCAGCTTTCGACCGAACAAGCCGCTGGGGAGGTTCCTAAGAAACAAACATAATGTTGGATTTGTTGCTAGTCATGGCTTTGGGATTTTTGGGGAGTTTTGGTCACTGTGTAGGAATGTGTGGCCCTCTCACCGTAGCGTTTTCCCTTTCCCATCAGCAAAATACCGCTCCCCGCTGGCAGCAGCAACTGTATTTTCACGGGCTATTAAATTTGGGGCGGATTGTTAGTTATACCCTCACGGGTATTGGACTTGGGGCGCTGGGTTCTCTATTAATTGCCGGAGGACAATTCGCTGGAATCGGAAGTGACTTGCGCCGCGCGATCGCTATTTTGACCGGACTGATGCTGATCTGGTTTGGCTTGGCACAGATTAAACCAGATTTCCTGCCTCGGCTCCCGATTTTACATCCCCTCAAGCAAGGCATCTGGCACAATCGTCTGAACGCCGCAATGGTCAAGCTGTCACTGAAATCGAGCCAGCCGCCGCCCGGAGGGGTATCTACAAGCGATCGCCAAAATCGCCTTTCCTTAACACCGGCTTTATTGGGGCTGGTTTGGGGCTTAATTCCCTGCGGATTCTTGTATGCAGCTCAACTCAAGGCAGCGGAAACGGGCAGTCTCTGGATGGGGGCAGCAACTATGCTCGCTTTTGGGCTGGGAACGCTACCGATGATGCTGGGCGTCGGAGTGTCGGCATCTAAATTAAGTGCTGACAAACGCAGCCAGTTGTTTCGGTTGGGCGGTTGGGTGACGCTGACGATTGGTATCCTCACCCTGATGCGAACCGGCGACACAATGGTAGATTACACGGGACACGCGGCGTTACTTTGTTTGATGCTGACTCTGATTGCCCGTCCGGTTAGCCGCTTCTGGGCACAATTGTTACATTACCGCCGCGCCTTGGGAGTGGGAGGTTATGTGCTGTCCCTTGCTCACATTTTTCACATGGTAGAGCATACGCTGAACTGGAATTTCAACGCGGTGTTTTTTATGCTGCCGGTGCATCAATGGGGAGTGGGCGCGGGAGCGATCGCTTTGGCGTTGATGACTCCCGCGGCACTAACCAGTTTTGACCGGATACAGAAATCTTTAGGCAAACGCTGGCGACAGATTCATCTACTGAGCATTCCAGCGTTTCTCCTGTGTGTAATTCATGCGGTGCTAATCGGTTCCCATTATCTCGGTACTTTAGGGGGGACTTGGGCGAATCAGCTGCGGGTAGTCTTACTGGGAATGGTGGCGTTGGCTGTATTGCTGGTGCGAGTTCGCTGGATTTGGTCACTTTTTTCACTTGAAAAGTTATATGTCCCTCCTTCCCAGTCTCGGTAAAAGCTCTTTACAAATTGACCAACCGTATCTTAATCAGAAGGGTTGGGGGAATCGCGGATATTTGTTGCAGACAATAGGTGAAACGGTGTTCTTCCTGACACTACTGGTTACACCCGCGACTGCCCATAAGGTACAGATTGCAGAAGATGTCGGCGGTACCCTGCACATTGAACCCAATGACAACCCCAAAGCTGGAGAACCTTCTCTTACCTGGTTTGCACTTACTCGCAAAGGCGGTCAAGTCATCCCCTTGCAGCAGTGTAATTGTCAGTTAACTGTCTACTCTGAACCCCGCACCCAAAACGCCTCGCCCATCTTGTCGCCCCCGCTAAAAGCCATTTCCGCAGAAGGGTATCAAGGCATTCCGGGTGCCGAGATTGTTTTCCCCAAGCCGGGGACTTATCAGGTGCAACTCAGTGGCACACCTGCATCGGGAGCGAATTTCCAGCCGTTTGAGCTAAAATTTCCCGTTACCGTAGCAGCCGGGACGGCGGTGCCAAAAGCCAGTCAATCTAGCCAGCCATCTAGCCAGGAGCCAGTTCCCGCCAATCGCTCGGCTAGCGCGAATAGCTTGGCATTTCCTAGCGCGATCGCTTTATTCGTCATTCTCGGGCTGGGAATCGCTTGGCTTGTCTGGCGGCGAAGAAAGTAAAGGTGCTGGGAGACATTGCGCCGTGCAATTTTCCTGAATGAAAATCCCACCAGATGCTTCTAAAGCAAGTTAGAAGCATCCGGTGGGACTGAAGATTGACTCTCTTAGTGCATACACTTGGAACCTCACCCCCAAACCCTCTCCGTGAACGGAGAGGGGAGAATATTGAACCCCTCCCCGTTTACGGGGAGGGGCTGGGGTGGGGTTCAACATTCACGGGGAGGGTCTGGAGTGGGGTTCACCTTAATAGGTGCCGTCTTCGTACTCCGGCGCTTTGGTTTTTTCAGGAATGTTTAGGCGGGGTGCTTTGTAAGGCTCTGGCTCCTCAGCATCTTCCCAAACATCTTTCTCCTCGTATGCGTCTTCTTCGTAGTCCTCTTCGTCGTCGTATGGCTCAGATTCCACGTAGGGTCGATCTTCATAGCGAACGCCCCGCGTTTCGGTTGTCGCCTCGCTCCAGTTATCCTCTTCGTCGTCTTCTTCGTAATAAATGGATTCGGCTTGGCGCTTCCGAACTGGCTCTGGTTCTGGTTCGTCCCACTCGTCCTCATCCCAGCGGTTGTCAACGACTGGGGTGGAAGTGCGGAGTGGCGTGACGGTCGGAGTGCGAATGGGGATGCCAGTTCCCAGCTGCTTGTCCGATGCAACCGTCGGCTGGAAGTAAGCTTCCTCGTCTTCCCGTTCCCAAGGCGCTCTGCCAATGCCCAGACGCTCTAAAACGCCCACCGTTAGCTGAACGAGACGCTCTTCGGAGCCTTCAAATACAATTAATCGATTCGGGCCACTGCTGACAATTTCCTCAATCGGCAACTCATAGGTGCTAATCACCTGGTCGGGAATTTGTGGCAGCCCCAAAGATGCCACGATCAATGAGTAAACTTTGCCACTGTCAGGATCGAACTTGAAACTCCGGACTCTCCCTAGAAGTTCGCCCGTTTCCGTAATCACTTCGCTGTTGATCAGGGTGCTGTAGGCATCAACGTCGATATCTTCAATAACGTCGTCATCTTCAACCAAGATCACATCGCCCATCTGACGGATGCTATCAAGGAGCATATACCGGGGCATTCCCGCAATCGAGAGCAGATTGTCTCGCAAACCGAGCGCCACAACCTTGCGCTGATCGATGTCTACCAATAGCTCCTTGACAACACCCACGCGCTTACCAGTGTCGCGGGTGATGACTTGGGTATTTAAAATGTCGGAGCGTTGACGGATTTGTTCAGATGTCATTGGAGGCCGAATCCCGATCTCGAATCCTATTAGTTACTAATACTAATTCAAATCATACAGACTCTTTTTGAGACTGCAATTTTAGTCCCAAAACTTGGGTGTAAGCTCCTCGCGCCTGAGTGACGCCGATCGTGCGTTCAGATGACTCAATCATAGGGCGTCGGAGACTCACAACAATAAACTGCGCCTGCATCGCTTGTTGTTTAATCATTCTAGCTAATCGCTCTACGTTTGCCCCATCCAAAAACATATCGACTTCATCAAAAGCATAGAATGGCGAGGGACGGTAGCGTTGCAGGGCAAAGATGAAACTCAGGGCGGTGAGGGATTTTTCGCCGCCGGACATGGAAGCAAGCCGCTGTACGGGTTTGCCTTTGGGGTGTGCAACGAGGTTTAAACCTCCAACGAAAGGATCTTCAGAATCGTCGAGTTGTAAGTAGCCATCGCCATCGGAAAGTTCGGCAAATATTGACTGAAAGTTTTGATTGACTGCGTCGAAGGCTTCTTGGAAGGCGCGGCGTCGGAGAGTGGTGAAATTTTCAATTCGCAATAACAATTCGGTGCGTTCTGCTTCTAATGTTGCTAATTTCTGAGTGAGCTCCTCTAATCGGGTGGTGGTACGTTCGTATTCTTCTAACGCCAGCATATTGACGGGTTCCATTGCTTGCAGGCGTTTGGCGATCGCTCGCATTTCTTTTTGCAATTGTTCGAGTTGAGCGATTAAGGAGTCAAAGGCGATCGCTTCCGTCTCAGTAGAACCCGGATTGACAAGCATGGGCACTTCTGGCAGCGGATCGGGTAATTCTGCCTGTTGTGCTTCTAGCTGCGGTTGTACGGTGGCTAAGGCTTCCCGGTGCTGTTGTTGGGTTTCTTGGAGTTTTTGCAGTTGCCATTCCAGCTGCTGTTGGGAAAGATGACGCGATCGCAATTCTTGTTCGGCGCGATCGCGTTGTTGTTTAATTTCCCCTAATTTCTCTTCTTGCTGTTTTAATCCGGCTTGGGTTTGGGCAATTTGCGTGCTAAGTTCTTCGGCTTTAGTGTTGAGGGCTGTTAGCTGATTTTGTTGTTCTACCTGTTGCGTGCGATATTCTTGCAAGCGCTGCTGACATTCTTGGATTTTTTCTTGCGATCGCTGTTGCTGATTTTCCAAATCTTTTAATCTTTGCTCAGCAGTACGAAGCGCTTTTTCCCGTTCTTGCAGCTGTTGTTCGCCGGTTTTAATCGTCGCCTGAATTTGTTGCCATTCGCTTGAAGTTTGAGATTGTTCTAATTCCGCTAAAGCTTGCCGCAATTGTTGCAGTTGCGCTTCCTGCGCGGGTAATTCCGTATCCAGAGAGGCTAAGCGAGATTCAGCAGTGTGGAATTCTTGGGTATTTTTAGAAAGAAGCGATCGCGCTTGTTCTGTTTGTGCAATTAAGTTCTTAATTTCCTTTTGCAACTGTTGGCATTGCAGTTCTTGTTCCCGCCGCTTCGCCTTCGCCTCCGTCAATTCTTGACTCAGATGCTTGGTTTTTGCAGTCAAAGAACTGATAATTTCACCACAGCGATCTAAAATTCGCTCAATTTCTTGCAAGCGATTTCTCAACGCCGCTGCTTCCGCTGATTCTGCCGCGTCAGCCGTCCCAAAATGCAGCCCAGAACGTTGATTGCTACTGCCACCCGTCATCGCCCCGCTGCTTTCCAACAGTTCTCCATCAACGGTGACAATCCGGTGCTGCCCCAAGTGACGACGCGCATCACTGAGCGTTTCAAAGACAACGGTGCTGCCGAAGACGTAGGCGAAGATATCCCGATACCGCGCCTCACAATCAATCAAATTCACCGCATAGTCAATAAATCCATTCGCATAACTCAGGGCGACGGTTTGGGAAAATCGCGGCGGCTGAATTTTATTCAGAGGTAAGAACGTGATCCGCCCTGCCCGTTTTTGTTTCAGCAGTTCGATTCCCGCTGCTGCCACGCCATCATCTTCTACTACAAGATTTCCCAGACGCCCACCAGCGGCGGTTTCCAGCGCCAGCTGATAGCGGGGTTCCACGCGCCCTAGCTGGGCAACTAAGCCACAAACGCCGGGTAATCCTGATTGCAGAATCACTTTGGTAGCGAAAGTGCCTTGCGCTTCTTGCTCGGCTTGGGCTTGCGCTTCAAGTTTATCGAGTTGGCGCTGTTTGTCCCGTTGCTCTTGTAGCAGTCGCTTCTGAGTTTCTTGCTGGATTTGTAACTCGTGTTCGGCGGCTGCCAGAGATTTCGCTAAGGATTGGATTTCTTGGGCATAATCATTGAGTTGTATTTCAAAATCAGCTAATCGAGACTGTTTTGTGGTTATTTCTGGCTCAATTGTTTTTAAAAGCTGGTTTTGCTCCTCGATTTGCCGCCCCAAGTTGGCATAACGCTCTCTCAGTTGCGCTTGCTCGGTTCGTTGCGGTTCGACCGTTTGCAGTAAAGTTTCGATTTGGCGATTTAGGGCGGTTTGTTGCTGCACCCAAGCTTCCGAGGCGGCAGCGATCGCGCTGGCGGATTCCCGTCTTTGCTCTAAAACTTGTTGCGCTTCATCCCGTGCGGCACGTAGAGAAAAGAGCGATCGCGTCTCTACATCGTGTTTCTCCTCAGTCAGCTGTTGCAGCGTTTGCTGGTGTTGTTGAAGACTTCGCTCCTCGTGTTCTATATTCGCTGTCGTCGTCCCAAGTGCTGTTTCTAACTCGCGCTGCTGGCGTTGAGCCGCACGCCGTTCCGCTTCCTGAGTGGCGAGAACCGATTGCAAAGCCAGGAGTTCTTCTTCCCCCAGCGCTTTCACTTGGGTATTCAGTTGGTCGAGTTCTGCCGTTGCTTGCTGGATTTGAGCGTAGAGGGCAGTCAGTTGGGTGGTTAACTCAACGGAAGTGCGATCGCCTGCGGCAATTTGCTCTTTGAGGCGTTGCTCTTGTTGTTGAAGACTGCGCCATTTTAGAACGACTTCCCACTGTTCTTTCTGCTGAAGTTCGGCGCGAAGTTTTTGGTATTTTTCAGCTTTGATGCGATCTTGAGATAAGCGATCGCGTTGGGCAACCAGTTCCGCCTCGACGATGCGACAGCTATCTTCCCGCTCTTTAACAGAATCTAGCGTGTTCTTCGCCTGCACAATTTTCCGGTCAAAGGTCGCCACTCCAGCCAATTCATCAATTATTTCCCGCCGTTCTCGCGGGTTCATCGAAATAATCCCAGTGACATCTCCTTGCAACACGACGTTGTAGCCTTCTGGATAAATCCGCAGGCGGTTCATTTGTTCGTGGAGTTCGGTGAGGTTGCAGGATGCACCGTTGATGTAGTAATTCGACGTGTACGTGCCTTGCTGAGTGACTCGCAGTTTCCGCGTCACACTCCATTCTGAGTTATCAATTCTCTCCCTCTTTTTAAGGGGGGGTAGGGGGGGATCGTCACCCACTTTTTCCAGGGTGGGATCGTCAGGATTTTCTCCTTGCCCATTGTGCGTTTCCTCCTCCTCATCTGCGAAAGCATCCGGTACATCAGACAAATCAAACGTCACTGTCACGCTGGTTTCTACCGTGCCGCGATGGGTTTGGTTGTGATTCACCAAATCCGGCAAGCGTTCCGCCCGCATTCCCTTGGAACTGGCAAGTCCGAGGCAAAACAGCAGCGCATCGAGAATATTCGACTTCCCCGAACCATTGGGGCCAGAAACCACGGTAAACCCCGGCAGCAACGGAATTGAGGTGGTGCCACCGAAGGATTTGAAGTTACTGAGTTCCACTCGCTTGACATAGACCATAGGTGCTGGTCAATTAGGCTGTTCGGGTAGGTACAAGTGTATCAGTGTAATGATTCTCAACAGGTTAGCACGGGGATATCGGTCGATGAAAGATGATCGAACCGCAGAGGACGCAGAGGAGGAGAGGGATAGAATAGCGACGAATTTATTTGTGTGAGTATAGTGCGATTATGCCCAGATTAAGCTTGCGATCGCTTGGCATCTAATCCTGGTTATCTCTAAATATGACAACTCCTGACTTGCTTCGGCTACTGCTTTTATTGCTGCTGGGATTACTTGCCGTTATTGGAGGACTTCTGCCTAGTGCATTTGATAAACAGAATTCCTTACGCGGCAAGTGCTTCATCTTTGGATTAGGAGTGTTGTGCGGAGTGCTAGCCCTCATCGGCGGCGGGTTCATCACTACGGCACAGGCAGAGCAAAACGCTGATTGGATTCAGAAGGTTTGCTGGACTTTGGGCTTTGGCTACGTCTTTGCGGTGCCAACGACGCTGTATTTGCTCAGAAGTCGGCAAGGTAATAACGCTGAAACTCCTAGCAGCACTCCAGAGGCAATTTCACAGCGACGGCGGCAGGAATTGCTGGAAATAATGCGAACTGATGTAACAGTGCGGAGGAAAGACTCTCTGCATGACGATCTGTTGATTTCGCTACTGATGGAAGACCAACGGGAAGAGGTAGGACGACCTCCAGAAGTAACGGTGAATGCTAAACCGTCTCCTGATTGGTGGGAGAAGCTACGGAAATTTACACGAGTAACCGCTAAGTCCGAACCGGGCAAAAAGATTATAGATGTCTTTGGGCAAGCTGGCAGATTGCTAATTTTAGGTGCGCCCGGATCGGGCAAAACTACGATGCTGCTGGAACTAGCGCAAGAGTTGATTTTAGTTGCTCAACAACAGCCAGAAAAGCCTATTCCGGTAATATTTGAACTTTCTAGCTGGAAAGATGATAAGCAACCTATTGCTGACTGGCTGGTTGCCGATCTCAAGTTTCGCAATAATATCCCAGAAACAATTTCTCGTGAGTGGTTAGAAACAGGTAAATTATTGCCATTGTTGGATGGTTTGGATGAATTGAAAACTCGCCAGGAAAAATGTATTGAAAGAATTAATAAATTTCTGCAAGCAAATTCTGGTCTTTCTCAGATTGTGGTCTGTTGTCGTGAGGAAGAGTATAAAACAGGCAAAGAAATTTTGACGCTACGGGGAGCAGTTTGTCTGAAGCCACTCGAAGAAAAGCAGATTCAAGGCTATCTGCAACGGTTGCACTGCGGACATCTCTGGCATGGTATCCAGAATGACCCAGATGGTTTGCTAGCGTTGGCAAAAATGCCGCTATTTTTGCATCTCATTCCGGTAGCTTATCCAAATGGTTTAGAAAGCAAAGCTAAACGCTTCAATTCTCCGGCTGAACTCGAAGCATACCAGGAGAAATGCCGCAAAGACTTGTTTGATGCTTACATTAAACGCCGCTTAGAACTGCCTCACGACTGTCAAGGATATGAACCAGAGGACAGTAAACGCTGGTTAATTTGGCTGGCTAAAAACCTAAAAGAGCAGAAGCAGACAGAGTTTATTATTGAAGAAACACAGCAAAATTTCTTAGATAACCATAAACAAAAGTTAGTTAGTGTACTGCTTATTGTTGGGCTATTTAGTGTGTTTAGATTGGAGATGATTAGCATACTTATCTCTTTACTAGTTGTTTATTTACTTGATAATTATATAGATATAAATGTTTTGGATCAAAAACTTATTTTTTGGCTATTTGAAAAAGATGCAAAAAATCAAACAAAATCCAATAAAAAGACTAAAAATTTATTTATAACCTCTGTAATTTTTATTTTAATTACTTTGCCTTTTGTGATGCTAATTGAGGCAGTATTGCTGCTAGCTAAAAGGCAGTTCGTTGAGCCTATAAATTTGGTAATTCATGGGATTGGTATAGTATTAACATGGAGCATTTTCTCTGCTGGTTTACCTGTCATTCAACACTTTGTGTCACGCTTAATCTTGTGGAAGAGTGGGGCGATTCCCTGGAACTATGCTCGTTTTCTCAGCTATGCAAATGAGCGTAGGTTGATTAAACAAGTCGGTGGACGCTATCGCTTCATTCACGACTTGCTAAGAGAACACTTTGCCAAAATGTAACTGTCTATAGCAATTTTATTTAAGTAGAAAGATGCCAACAGTTTATATACCCGAATTTTTGAAAAAGTCGGGTATCTTGCCTTCACGAATTATTTAGGATTACTATATGCCTCAGAATAACCATAGTTGTAAGAAGTGAGAGCGCGGCTTCACCGCAAACTGCGTCCTACGCATCTTCATATCCTCTTCAACTGAGCGCGATCACTTTACCTGTAACCAATTTATAATAATGCCTATAATCCTTATTAAAAATAAACAATAAATCGATGGCTACTAATCTAGATGCAAAAAATCTAACATTGAGAGATGTTCATCGTCTTTTAAAAATTGAGGAGCATTTTAATGCCTCAATTACATCATTACTCACACTGGAACCTTTAACCGAATTTGAACAGCAGGATCTTCTACAAATCCGCAATCTATTCCGCGATTACTACGCAGAAGGAAAAATTTCGGAGGGGCAAGTTAAATTTTTATTCGTCGCTCGGTTGATGTGGTTGGCTGGATTTTATCAGCCAAGCATTAAGATAACGTTAGAAGAGGGTATTGCTGATATTTCCATCGAAGATGAAGAAACCATCATCAAAGGACGGATGGATATCTTAGCAGTCAATAAAACTCAAGCAATAACAACAAATACACTTTTCTGGATTTTAGTGATTGAAGCTAAAAACAGTAGTGTTAACGCATTGGAGGGTTTACCTCAATTGCTCGCTTATGCCTATAAAAGTCTAGAACAGCAACAATCAGTTTGGGGACTGACAACGAATGGAATGGATTATCGTTTTGCGTATCTCCAGCAAGGAACTTCCCCAACTTATCAACTATTGCCAGCACTGAACTTGATTGACTCTGAACCTTCAATCAAGTTGCTGCAAGTTCTGAAAGCAATCTGTAAGTTACAAAACATTACTTCGCCAGTTCCAGCAGGATCTTGAACTATGCTAAACGCGATCGCATCTTTAGACCTCCACAATTTAACGCGATCGCTCCCAGTTATGATGCTTGTATAGAATAACCAGCAACCAGTAACAGCGTGAACTGAGATGACACCGACGCTCTTAAATAACCGCTATCGCATCATTCGGGCGTTGGGGACGGGTGGGTTTGGCGAAACCTTTTTGGCGGAAGACACCTATATGCCCTCCCGTCGTATTTGTGTCATCAAGCAACTGAAACCTGTAGCCAATAACCCCCAAGTTTATCAACTCGTTCAAGAGCGATTTCAGCGAGAAGCAGCCATTTTAGAGCAACTGGGTGAAGGGAACGAACAAATTCCTCGGTTGCACGCTTATTTTGAGGAAAAAGGGCAGTTTTACTTAGTTCAGGAATGGATTGAAGGATTCACCCTGAGTCAAAAATTGCAACAGCAGGGACTTCTGGGCGAAGATTTAGTCAAGGAAATGCTAGCAAGTCTCTTGCCAGTTTTGGATTATATCCACGTCAAAGGAATTATCCACCGAGATATTAAACCGAGCAATATTATTCTGCGACAACAGGATGACAAACCTGTTTTAATCGATTTTGGCATCGCCAAGGAAATCATCGATAGGGTGGTGGATGCCCAAGGCGACATCAGTCAATCAATTGCTGTCGGGACGCTGGGTTATATGCCCCCAGAACAAGCAGCGGGTAAACCTGTCTACGCAAGCGATATTTATAGTCTAGGATTGACTGCGATTTATCTGCTGACGGGCAAACGTCCTCAAGACTTCCAGATTAACCCTCAGACGGGCGAGATGATGTGGGATGCAGACGCCTTAGGATTCAGCCCCAATTTAGTAGAAGTTTTAGATAAAGCAGTGCGATGTCATTCGAGCGATCGCTATCCAGATGCCAAAACCATGCTATCAGCTTTGCAACCTCACGACCAAGCCTTGCCGCACGCCCAAAAGCTTTCCATATCTGATGTAAATACGATTAACTTTGCAGAGATACCAACCTCACCCCTTCCATCTGTTAGACAAGAGAAATCAGAACCTAGAATTCCCCACAGCCGTCAGGAGTATCGCCATCGCCAGATATTGATCAATAAGGTCAAAAATTACTGGATAAAAGGCGTTCTTGAAACTTCCTTACATGGCAAAGCGCTAATAGAACTCGGCTTAGAAAAACGCTTGGATGCAATCGATAGACCTTGGGGGATTGTCTGGGAAACTGCCGACCAACCCAGACAAACTTTATCTAAAAATACTAGAGTCATCGACCTTTTTAATCAGATGGGAGAAGGGCGAACTTTGCTAATTTTAGGCGAACCGGGTGCGGGAAAAACCACAACGCTTCTAGAACTTGCCCGCGATCTCATTGATTTTGCCGAAAAAGATGTCAATCAGCCAATTTCAGTAGTATTTAATCTTTCTGCCTGGACGAATGCCAAAGAAAAAATCGCTGACTGGCTGATTCGGGAACTCAATACTAAATATCAAGTTTCTAAAGAAATTGGGAAGAATTGGATTAAGGAGCAACAACTACTACTGTTACTAGATGGCTTAGATGAAGTCAGTGCCGAACGGCGGGAGTATTGTGTTGAAGCAATTAATCAATTTAGCCAGGAATACGGGCAAACTGAAATTATTGTTTGTAGCCGCATCAAAGATTATGAATTGTTATCAAACCGCCTCCGATTTCAAGGCGCAGTTTTTATCCAACCGCTCACTTTAGAACAAATTTACCAATATCTAAAAAGTACGGGAACAGAACTAGCAGCACTCAACACCGCACTGCAAGCAGATACGACACTGCAAGAATTAGCCAAATCCCCGCTAATACTCAGTATTATGACCCTCGCTTACCAAGGAATGTCAATTACTGACTTACCCGGTCTAAATTTAGAAGAACGCCGCCAACATTTATTTGATAAATATATTCAAAGAATGTTTGAGCGCAGAAGTGGGAATACTCAGTATTCAAAAGAACAAGCAATACATTGGCTAAGTTGGCTGGCACAAAGGTTAGTTGAAAAGTCACAAACGGTATTTTTAATTGAACGGATTCAGCCTAGTTGGTTGCCAACAAACGGGCAAAGAAGAATATATGCTGTTACGCTGGGTTTGCTGATTGGACTGAGTGCAGCATTGGGGGCTGGTATAATTTCTGGGCACGCGGCGGGACTGCAAGTTGGACTAATTGTTGGACTCATTAGTGGGCTATGTGGTTTTCTAGGTGCAGGATTGATTTTTGGGGTGATTAGTAATCAAATCAACCCAGTTGAAACGCTGAAGTGGTCAAGTGCAAAAGCAAAAGATAACCTGAAATCCGGGCTAGTTGTTGGGTTGATTGCTGGGCTAATTTTGGGGCTAAGTAGTGGGCTAGTTTCTGGATTAGTGGTTAATCTCCAGTCAGGGTTGACTGATAGTTTGATTTCCGGGCTACGAGGCGGTCTGGGTGCGTGGATAATTTTTATATTGATGCGTGGGTTGATGGGGCCAGGAATCGAAACCAGTACAGTTCCGAATCAAGGGATTTGGCAGTCAGCAAGAAATGCAACATTCTTTGCAATTGTAGGAATCTTGGGGTTAGAAATCATTGCTGGAGTAATGGGTATTCCCCTCTTTTGGGGACTAATTATTGGGTTATTTTTCGGAATGTTTGCAGCGGGTGAAGCTTGCGTGAAACACTTTACTTTACGAGTTATTCTTTACTCTAACGGTTACATACCTTGGAATTATGCTCGTTTCCTAGATTGGGCGACTGAGCGCATTTTATTACAAAAAGTGGGCGGCGGTTATATTTTTGTTCACCGATTGTTGTTAGAGCATTTTGCTCATAAATCTAACACTCTTAAATAACTTGTACAACCGAGATCCCGGACTTCTTTAAGAAGTCCGGGATCTGAACTGCTGGCGTTGTTTTTCGTTGTTAAAAGCTTAATTATAAAAGGATTAATTTTAAATCATTTATATCTTGACTTCGTAAATAGCGATCGCTTCGTCTTTTCCCTTCACCTTCACTGACTTATCTACCAATCCCAAGTAGAACGATTCTGGATGGTACAAACTATTCACCACTGACTCTGTTACCAAAATATTACAGTTATATTGCTTCGTTAAACCCTCCAGGCGAGAAGCTAGATTCACTGAATCGCCAACCACTGTAGAGTCAATACGGGAAGTAAATCCCACGGTACCCATCACCACCTCACCGCGATGGATACCAATACCGACAGCGATCGCTGGTAAACCTTTTTGCATCCGCGCCTCATTGAAGCGGGAAAGCGTCTGTTGCATCAAAATTGCCGCACGCACAGCGGAATCAGTTCCTTCATCATCGAACAATGCCATGATTGCATCGCCAATATATTTGTCAATAAAGCCACCACTCTCTTCAATCGGCAATCCCATGCATTCCAAGAAATCATTCAAAAACGAAAATGTTTGCTGTGGCGTCATTTGTTCCGCCATTGAGCTGTAACCTCGGATATCGCAAAACAAAATCGTCATCGTTCGCGTTGCCGATACACCCACTTGAATGTTTTCAATTCCCTCTGGTGCAATAACTGCAAGAAATTTGTCCGGTACGAAATGTTCAAACGATTTCAAAGTTTTCTGTAACTTACTAAACGATGTCTGCAATGCGACTGACATCTCGTTAAAAGACTTTGCTAAAGCACCAATTTCATCAGACAAGTTAATTTCCGCACGATGATGCAAATCCCCAGCAGCAATTCTGGCAGCACTTACCTGCAAACGCTGCACTGGATCGCTCAACCGCTTTGCCAAAATATATGCATACACTAAACCAACGAAAAGTCCCACCGTACCCACCAGCAACGCCTGATTTACCGCATAGACAACAGCGCGGTTAATTTGTCGTAGCGACATCCCAATCCGCAACGTGCCGATTTTTTCACCAGATACCATTTGGACATCCGAACTTACCTCTATAATTCGTTCGCCACGCTTCGCGCGTATGCTCTCCAAAAACTTGATATCCCGCAAAGCAAATGTTTCTACAGCAGAAGACTTTTGCGATAAATCTAGGGCGGCATTCGTCACTTTTACTGGCACAATATCTGGAATGTACTGGTTTTGGAAATCGCTAGGAGACGACGCGAGGATCTGATTTTTTTTCCGAACGTCAGAGACGAGAATGTATAGGAAATCCTGATTTTCTTTCATCAGCAAATCCAGATCCACGCGGATTTGACTCCAGTTATCTTCAGAAAGTTCGTTCGCTAAGGCATAAGCTGATAGCTTGACTAAGGACTTTGCTTGACTCTTCTGCTGCTGGCGGTAGAGGTTACTCTCGGTCTCTGCCCAAACCCAAACGATTGAGCCAACTAGCGTGACTATCAACAGCGTTGTCGCAGTCATAATCTGGGTGCGGATTGAGTGGAAAGCAAACACTTTCATGGTGCTTCAGCGCTCGTGATTCTCATTTTTATTACATCCCACTAGCGTCATCTAGCATCCGGTTTAAGTTTTAAAATTGGTAGGTCAGTTTGAGACACTGATATTCTTGGTGTCTGATGACTGTTAATAAGTTATTCTTTCTAGACTCAAGTAGGTTCGCTCTCTAAGTTAGTCTTCTTTTTAGGTTTATTCAACTCTTTGCACTTAGCTTGAGCCTCGTTATATGCCTCCAAATAGTTTTTCCCGCCCATCATCACATTGCCGTAATACTCATGCGGTAAAGCATCATAAACAGGTAGTGCGTCATCTTCTGGATAATCTTCCTGAGCTTCTTCTACCGCTGCAATCAGTTTTTTTATGGTTAAACGTTGTGCCGGAAAGTAGTAGAGTTCTTGAGGATTTTTATTGAAATGTGGCAGAGTTGGATCGACAATACAATTATCCAGCTCCAGCCAACCATGCTCAATTGGTTTGTATGGTTGGTCATCCCAAACTAAAAACCCTTGAACATACATACACTCTTCAGTTAACAAGGCTGCTTTATAGGCATTATCAAAAGGAGTTTTCGCTTTGCTTTTAATGCGTTTAGACAGTTCTACTGAAAGAGTTTCATCTAATGGTTTGCTCATATAAAATCCTTAAAAACAGTTGATATCTTCTGGGAATTTGGTTGTGATAGTTGTGTATTAATTTCTATCAAAAATTGGACAAAATTTCAACCACGAATGTCACCCATCTCTGTTTGCTCAAAGAGAAAGATTTCTCTTCCCTATCTTGACACTTAGAACCAAAAGCGAGTGTCAATGGGCCACCCATTTTTGCGGGGATAGATTCTTGGTTATCGCCCCATCTAGTTGCCAGCAAAATGTCGCAGTCGCGCAGGTCGGCGGCTGCCAAGCGGACTGGATTAGAGGGGTCACGGTAAATGGGTGCCTTCCCTTGAACTGAAATTTCGCCATTAACGGGCAACTGAACACCCGCGAAGGCTAAAACATCGCGCACGCGCACTCCGTGAAGTTTGACTTTGCCAGTAGGCCAGCCCATTCTATACCCAACATTGTCCGAAATTGTGACTTGGGGCAGTTTGTCAAGAGTCGCTAAATCTAGTTCGCGCTTTCCTACACGTAATCTTACGGGTTCAGTACCAATTATCATGTGGCTAACGTAAAATGCCCAAGATAATTCGTTATACTTCTGTTTCAATTCTGGGTATTGTGTATACGGCAATATTAAATAAATCGGACCGCCTTGAGCGCGAGGAATTGGTTTGCCATTTCTGGCGATCGCTAATGTAATCGGGTAGGCAAGCAAATCCTTGACGGCAATTGTCACTTGGTAGCCATCAAAGCAGACAAAGGTAACATCCCTGACATCGGAGGCGATCGCTAACTGTTTTAAGAGGCTAGAGACACGAATGCCGTGAAAGTCAAAAATCTCTTTTGGGTTGAGTACAAAATTCGGATCTGTGGTTTTTACACGCTCGGTTGCCAATGCTTGTAGCTGTTGCCAATTCAATTGCACAGATTCCCTCTGAGCAATTTGCCCCCCAATCTCTAGATTCCATTCAGTTTCCTGTGGCTCTTGGGAATTGGCTTTTACCTTCTGGGCATTGAGAGCGATCGCTTCCGTTCGCCATGTGTCCAATTGCTTGTTTGTTGGCTGATCTGTACAAGCTCCACAAAAGATACTCGCGATCGCTAGCGGCACTAAAGCCAAATTTTTCCCTAGGTTTGGATTCAACCGCATTTAAAAGAATACTTCTTTCGATACTTGGCTGATTAGCGATCGCTCTTACAGGTGCAGCGACTTAATTCTTTTTAACACAGTTAGATCCCTTCATCCGGGAAAATATTAGGTCGGGAAAATATCTAAAACTTATCCGGGGGTTCTCACTCTTAGTGAAATATATACACTCGGAACCTCACTTCCAGACCCTCGACCTCCACGGATTGGGGAGAACATTGATGGCAGGGAGTATTGTACCTTGGGGTGCGGTATGACCGGAAACATCACCTCCAACCCCTGCCTGCTCTTTAGGGAGGCGAGGAAATAGCACCCCATATCACCCAAGGAAATAGCCCCCTCTCCGCCTGCGGAGAAGGGTTGGGGGTGAGGTTCCCCTACTTAAAACTGCCGTAAAAAGCGCAAATCACTGCTGTACATCCGGCGCACATCATCAATTTGATGCAGTACCATCGCAAAGCGCTCAGCACCAAAGCCAGCAGCAAAGCCAGTATAAACTTCTGGGTCGTAACCTACTTTCTTGAGAACATTGGGATCGACCATCCCGCAGCCCATCACTTCTAGCCAACGCCCTTGCCACTGCACATCCACTTCCGCAGAAGGCTCAGTGAAGGGGAAATAACTCGTCCGGAAGCGAATTGGCAACTCTGCGCCGAACATCTCCTCCAAAAACACTTTAATCGTGCCCTTGAGGTCAGTGAAAGTCAGTCCTTCATCTACTGCCAAGATTTCGATCTGATGGAAGACTGCCGAATGGGTCGCATCGACCGTATCCCGACGGTAACAGCGTCCGGGGGCAACAATCCGAATCGGCGGCTCATTTTCTTCCATGTAGCGAATCTGCACCGAAGAAGTATGAGTCCGCAGCAGATTACCATCCGGCAGGTAAAAAGTATCCTGCATATCGCGGGCGGGGTGGTCGGCGGGAGTGTTCAGCGCTTCAAAGTTGTAGTAGTCTGTCTCCATCTCCGGCCCGTTGGCGACGGTGTAGCCGAGTCCGACGAAGATATCCACAACCCGGTCGATCGTGCTGTTGAGGGGGTGCTTACGACCGAGGGGACGGTAAACTCCTGGCATCGTGACATCCAGAGTTTCTGATTCTAGCTTTGCCTGGATTTGTGCTTCCTGTAAGTTTGTCCGCTTGCGATCCAAGTCTTGTTGTAGCGCTTCTTTAACTTCGTTTGCTAAAGCACCAATGCGGGGGCGATCGCTTGCGTCTAATTTGCCTAAACCCCCTAGTACCTTCGAGAGCTGCCCTTTCTTGCCCAGATAGCCAACTCTGAGTTCCTCTAGGCGTTCCAGGGTATCGGCGGCAGCGATCGCTTGAGTTGCTTCCTGTTTGAGCGCGGCTAATTGAGCCTCAAGCTCGTTGAGCATCGTGGTCATTTTAGAGAGGGTCATTTTTAGTGGCAGTAAGCTTGAGTTTAGCGTGATTTTGACTCATCCATCTGCCACAAGCTGCTACAGACTGCGATGCAAATTCATCCACAATAGAGTGAACTCCTCGATAGCACCCCTTGATTGAATTGATGAAATTGCTAATCAGCAACGATGATGGCATCTTCGCTCTGGGCATTCGCACCCTCGCCAATGCTCTCGCAGAAGCCGGTCACGATGTCACCGTAGTTTGTCCCGACCGAGAACGGTCAGCCACTGGTCACGGTCTTACCCTCCACGACCCCATTCGCGCCGAAGTCGTTGACTCGATTTTTCATCCCACAGTTAAAGCTTGGTCTTGTTCAGGAACCCCCTCCGACTGCGTGAAACTGGCGCTAGGTGCTTTGCTCGATGCCCCTCCGGATTTTGTCCTTTCTGGCATTAACCACGGTTCTAATCTCGGCACCGATATTCTCTACTCCGGCACAGTTTCGGCGGCGATGGAAGGCGTGATTGAAGGAATTCCCAGCATTGCTTTTAGCCTGACCAGTTACACTTTAAGAGAATTTCAACCCGCTGCCCGGTTTGCCACAATTCTGCTTTCTCAGTTATCGAAGCAGCCGCTACCAGAGGCAATGTTGCTCAACGTCAATGTGCCGCCTGTGAAGTGGGAAGAGATTGCTGGTGTTGCTCTGACTCGCCAAGGAATTCGTCGCTATTTTGATATCTTTCAAAAGCGAGTAGATCCTCGTGGCAAAACTTATTATTGGTTAGCAGGTGAGGCTTTGGAGGAGGTAGAACAACCAGAAAATCCCCTGTTACCCAGTCATATAGAAACGGATGTTCAGGCGATTCGCAAAAATTACATCACCGTGACACCTTTGCAATACAACCTGACCTATGCCGCGGGGATTAATAGCTTGCAGGAGTGGGGATTAAATTTCCATTTATAGCCATTCTCTATTGAATAGAGTACGGTTTAACCCTATCCCTGCCCTCCCGTAAACACCACTGGGTTCAATATTCTCCCCTCTCCGTTCACGGAGAGGGGTTGGGGGTGAGGTTCCGAGTGTATATATGAAGATTAAGGAATCCTCAATCTTCAACAAAAAGCGAATTATGGCTGCACTACATTTTTCCGCTTTAACGCTCTAGCAGCACCAGCAGCAACCAATCCTAAAGCCATTGCTGTACCAGGCTCAGGCACAGGCTTTGGTGGCTTAGGCTTGGGCTTGCCAGCTAGCTCGTAACTTCCATCCTGAGTTTGAAACTTGATGGGAAAAGAATCTAAAGTAGCAGCGTAATTTACGCCAAAATTTCCGGTAATGTTGACCTTAATCGTATCAGACTTACCGCCTGATTGTAGACCATTTTTAACATCGCCACCATTGCAACCATTTGCTGCGTAGATGCAAACATCAATGTCTTTAAAGCCCCCAGGAAACTGCTGATTACTAGAATTATCAGGCGGCTTACCAGACTTACCAGATTTATTGGCCTTAACAGTTTGAACCTCAGCCTTTTGAACCTCAGCATTGTCAAAAATGCTTCCTGGTTTAATCAATGACACAGAAGTTGCATCAGGAGTTACGCTAAACCCAGTACTGAGTATCGCTGCCTGGAAATTAGCAGAGGTTGTATTAGTGATTTTGACTTCCAAAGATAGCAAATTTTGAGTAAAGTCAAGCACCTTAAAGAGACCTGTGGCGCTTAAATCTACCGGAGTGCTTTTACCATCCGTGTTTTTAGTACCGCTGGCGAGGAACCAGTCAACTAAAAAGGAATTACCAATGTCATCTTTAGTAATACCCACATCGTATAGCTGTTGACCGGCTGGATTTCCCGCTGTACTATCGGCTCCCGTCTTTGTAGTGATTGTGAAGGCGCTAGCAGGGGAGAAGGTAGAAGATGCGGTGGCAATTCCTGCGGTAACTACAACCGAAGCGAAAATCGAAACAGAACGGCTACCAACAGCAGATAAAACAGGTAATCCGATATTTAGTTTTGAGAGGATTTTTGCCATTATATTGACTTCCTGTATTTTTGCCTGATTTATCTAACTAGCCGTAGACATTTTTATGGTGTGTAAATATATGTGTAAGTGATTTCGGTAGATAGTGTCTAGAGTACGGTAGTGGTTTTTACTGACTCTTTAAGAATATAGGGGCTTGCTTTATCAAAACTTCAAAAAGAAAATATGTAATTCTCCGCTAGAAAACAGAGCTAACGGAGAATTACGTAAGTTTTCACTTTTCGGAGAAGTTATTTTTAAGTGATTTACTCCTGTGCAACTGCATACTGAACCAGTTGACTCATGCGCTGACGCAAGGTTTCTAAGCCAAGGCGCTGACTCGCTGAAATAAACACCGCTTGCGGAAATTCTTCCTGTGCCAGAACCAACGTATCGCCATCAACTTCGTCGATTTTATTAAACACAACCAGCACTGGGCCGGGTGTTATAGGCATTTCCGACAAGATAGTCATCACAGAACGAATCTGACTTTGCCACGCCGGATGAGATAAATCCACGACATGAAGCAGCGCGTCAGCTTCCGTCACTTCTTCTAAAGTGGCGCGAAAGGCATCTACCAAAGAAGGCGGCAACTCGTGAATAAATCCCACCGTATCTGTCAGCACAATCTGCTGAGGTTCAGCCGTCACAGCGTCAGGAATCGTTAAGCGTCGCGTGGTGGGGTCGAGAGTCGCAAATAGTTGGTCAGCCGTGTAAACTTCGGCATTCGTCAGTACATTCAATAGGGTTGACTTCCCAGCATTCGTATACCCAACTAAAGCCAGAGAAGGAACTTCCTGATGTTGCCGCGAAAGTCGCAGCCGCGAACGGTGTGCTTGCAGCTGGTTCACTTCCTGTTGCAGTCGGGCAATGCGGCGCGCGATCGCACGGCGTTCGGTTTCCAATTTTGTTTCCCCTGGCCCTCTAGTGCCGATACCGCCGCCTAGTCGGGACATCGCTTGACCTCGACCTGTCAGGCGGGGCAGCATATATTCCAGCTGCGCCAGCTCTACTTGCAACTTACCAGCACCGGATTGGGCGCGTTGGGCAAAGATATCCAAAATCACCTCAGTGCGGTCTACCACTCGAATGCCTGTTTGGACTTCCAAGTTGCGAACCTGAGCGGGTGAAAGGTCGCGGTCAAAGACGATTAGGTTCACTCCGAGAGTCTGGGCGGTGAGGGCAATTTCCTGTACTTTTCCTTCACCCACGACTGTCTGAGGATGGGGACGGGGGCGCTTCTGCTGCATTGTCTCCAATACTTGTCCGCCAGCCGTATCCACTAACCGCGCTAATTCTTGCAACCCATCTTGGAATTGCTGGGGTGTCCTGTCACCCGTCATCAACCC
This sequence comes from Trichocoleus sp. AS-A1, assembly GCF_039962015.1. Classification (NCBI taxonomy): domain Bacteria; kingdom Bacillati; phylum Cyanobacteriota; class Cyanophyceae; order Leptolyngbyales; family Trichocoleusaceae; genus Trichocoleus; species Trichocoleus sp. AS-A1. The sequence goes on from NZ_JAMPKG010000003.1 coordinate 159,768, forward strand.
AACCAGCAGCACCCGGTCGTGGTCGATGTCTACTTGCCGAGCAACAAATTCCCGTTGGAACTCGGCTTCTAGTCCATCGACCAGTTCCAGAAAATCCTGGTTCGCCAGCACATCTAGGCTCATCGGCGGCGACAGACTCCAGGGAGTTTCGGGGTGAGGAACTAGGTGAGCAATATAAGTTTCTTTAATATAACCTGTGGCTCCGCCGCCACGACGCTCAAAACCTGTCCCAGTAAGGGATATCACCACTAGCGCATCCAGACGTTGCATTGCCATTGCAGTTAAGGCAGCTTCATTGGGTGCTTCTGGTTTCAACTGGGTGGCGATGCAGCGAATGCCGCTAAGTCGTTCTGCACCGTAGCGAGGCAATTCTAGAGGGGGAATCTGCGTTTGCCTGGGGGTTCCCACTCCTACCCGAATCACCTGTCCCCGGCGATTGATGTAGGCGCACATTGGCTGATTAATTTCCGTGCTGATTGCTGCCAGCCTCTGGGCAAATTCTGGCGTAGTCAGACAATCGCCCGGTAGCCGCTGATGATACAGTCGCTGTAGCTGCTTCAGATGGCTGGACTTAAGACCTTGAAGATTGCCGTAGATAGTCTCGATAGGGATTTTATGCCAGTAAACTGGCTCCTGAATTCGATAACTCTATTTTACCGACTTCATCCCTGATGAAAAGGAGCGGGCAAAGGGACTCTGGAAAGCGGCAATTACGAATGAACAATGACCCATTACCGATGACCCATTACCCATTTCTGAATGAGTTTTCGCCATCGTGGTGTTTTTGGGTTTCCCAAAGCTTTGTCGTAACTAGCGTAAGTTTCTTTATACCGTCCCAACCCATGCAATGCTGCACCTCGGAACGTCCAAGCTTCTTTATCTTCTGGTGCAATTTCTAGCGCCTTGTCGCAGCTAGAGAGAGCTTCTTCATAGCGGTTTAAGTGAATTAGCACAACGCCTCGAAATACCCAAGCAGCGTGGTCTGATGGTGCAAGTTCTACAGTTCGCTCGAAGCAGACCAGTGCTTCTTGATAGCGACCTAAGTTCGCTAGCGCTTCGCCTCGGTTGTACCAGATTTTGTGGTCGCTGGAGTCAACTCCCAGTGCTTGATCGATACTCGCGATCGCTTGCTCGTAGCGCCCTAATCTACGCATAGGTATTTTTACTCTAGAAACTTAGCTTCTGAATGAGTGAATCTATTGTACAAAAATGTGCTTAGTCGTCGAGGGGATGAATGGGAGCGATCGCTAGATCATTCTCTTAGCAACTTGCACAACTTCTCAGCAATTTGAGCCTGTATCTCTAATGACAATATACCTATCTCACGCTGAATCACTGATTTGCGAACAGTCATCAGATGAGCCAACCTAATAGTTGAGGCTTTACGCAACCCACTAGCGGCAAAGTCTGGATGACTTGTATCCAAGAGAATATCAGTTTCTAGCAAATCAGTTGGAATCTGACTGGTGATGAAAGCCAGGATAATGTGATAATATAGCCCGACAGGGTTAGTGAGGCAGACAGCAGGACGCACTTTGGTAGCCGATAAATCATCAAAAGGAAAAGGCACCAAAACTACTTTACCCTTAGTCATTGAATGGCTTGCCATCGGCTAATGTATAAATATCTTCTTCGGCATCTTTTAGGAAATCAAACGCTGGATTAATTGTTGCGGCTCTAAGCCATTCACGCTCGTCTATCTCTCCTTCTTCCCAATCACTTTCTTCCTGAATCAAAGTTTGAAACCGAGCATCTTCTCGAATGCTGCCAAAATCTGAATCACTTTTTGACATTTCCCGGTATTTGTCAGGACTCAGATTAAGGGCTTGTTGCAAGTTTTCGACTGCCTGCTCAACATTTCCCTGTAAAGCATAACAACAAGCCTTGTTATAATAAGCGTCGGCATAGTCAGGTTTGAATTCTAGAGCTTTATCAAAGTTAGCGATCGCTTCGTCTAAGCGTCGCAATTTTAACAGTATAATACCTCGGTATTGCCAAGCCAGGTAAAGGTTGGATTGAATATTCAAGGCTTGGTCATAGCTGGCAAGTGCTTCGTCTAAGTGTTCTAATTGCAGTAATGCATTGCCCCGGTTGTACCAGACTTCTTGAGCGTTAGATTTGATTTGTATAGCTTTGTCGTAACTAACAATTACCTCTTCATATCGACCTAAGCAATATAAAACACTACCCAAGTTATACCAAGCCTCAAACCTATCAGGCTGGATTTCTAGAGCTTTGTTGAAGCTGGCAATTGCTTCTTCATAGTTGTCTATTTTACTCAACGCCACACCTAGGCTATACCAAATCCAGTCATTGTCAGGTTGAATCTCTAGGGCTTTGTTGAAGCTGGCAATTGCTTCCTCATAGCTACCTAGGTTAGTCAAAGTAACGCCCAGGTTATACCAGCTCCAGTAATCCTTAGGGTTGAACTGGATGGCTTTGTTGAAACTGACAAAAGCATCTTCCAAACGTCCTAAGTCAAATAGGGCAATACCTCTGTGATACCAGGCTTCGCTAAAGTCTGGCTGAATTTCCAGAGCTTTGTCCCAACTGACAATCGCTTCGTCAATCCGTCCTAACTCACTTAGCGCAATTCCCCGGTTAAACCAGGCTTCATAGAAGTCTGGTTTAATTGCCAGAGCTTTGTCCCAACTGACAATTGCTTCATCAATGCGTCCTAACTTTACCAGCACAACACCCCGGTTGTACCAGGCGTCGTAGGCATCACGTTTAATTTCTAGAGATTTGTGGTAACTAGCAATCGCTTCTTCAAAACGCTCTTGTTTAAACAGCGCATTGCCCTGGTTATACTGAGTTTCGTCTTTGTCGGGCTTGATGTCTAGAAGTTTTTCAAGTTTAGTGACCACTTCTAAAGGGCGTTCTAAGAGGTTTGTTCTCATTTGGGTATATTTTCTATTCAATTTTTTATAAATTGGTCATATGAGAGTTGATGCACTCGCTCCTAGTTTACCCTCTCTTCTAATAACGTAGCACTCCGCCATTGATTGACGGCACTTTGCAACCTATCTGATAACCAATCATCATACTGAGGATAAACTGGCAAACGCGGTACTAATTCCCAACCCGCAGGTTCTAAAATTTCTTTTAATTGATGATACTGAGGATGAGGATAATCCGGATTTACTTCATCTTTTGGGCCAATCCCTCCTAAATCTCTGGCACCGGCTTCTACACAGGCGAGTAACCAACTCGAATCTGTAACTAAATTGGGGGGAATTTGGATAGTAATGTCTGGGGGGAGGATTTGACGGGCTTTGGCAATAACTTCTGGTAACTGATGGGGGTCAAAAGGTGGGGCGTCAAAGGTTTGTTGAGTGCCGGGACTGTGGGGTTGGAGGATAACTTCTTGTATGTGATTGTAGCGTTGGTGGAGAAGCGCGATCGCTTCCAGTGTTTCCCACCAATCTTGCTCGGTTTCTCCAATTCCCAAAAGCAATCCGGTTGTAAAGGGAATCCGCAATTCTCCTGCCCACTCTAACTGTTGCAAACGTAATTCTGGGATTTTACTCGGAGCGTGTTTGTGGACGGTTTGTAAGAGCTGCGGCGTTAGCTGTTCTAACATCAGCCCCATCGAAACATTAACCTCCTTCAGCTTTTGCATTTCCTCAAAACTCAATGGTCCTGCATTGGTGTGGGGGAGAAATCCCATTGATAGAGCTAGTTCGCAAAGGTCATAAATGTGCTGAAACCATGCCTGACGGCGTGAGGAATGGGGATGCACTTCGCCGCTGAGGATGAGGATTTCGCAGACGTTTTGAGACGCAAGCGATCGCAAGATTCTCTGGGCATCTGATAGGGTGAGCCAAGGACTTTTACCAGGATCGGTGCGGAAGTTGCAGTAACTACAGCGATTAAAACACTCGTAGGTCGGGACAACTGTGTAAGCGGGGCTGTAGGTGACAATGCGGGAAGATGACATAAATTTAGATTTTTAGCGCAACGGTACGCGAAGGTAAGCGCAAAGAAGAGACGCCATAAATGGGCATTTCGACAACTTTGGGAACTTCTGTTGCTCTTTGCGTTGAGAAAGATTACTACAATTCATGTGTTGGTACTGCTACTCCCAGCCATGACTCTGACTCAAGTTTGGGGCGCTCTCCTCATTTTTATTGTCTGTCCTCTCTTGGGCGGATTGCCTCTTATTGCTTGGATTGTTCGCGCCCTGACTGGGCGGCGACTGGCAAGACTCGGCACGGGCAATGTCTCCGTCTCTGCTGCTTTTTACCACGGGGGACGCCTTGCAGGTATTTTGGCGGTGCTGTCGGAAGCTTCTAAGGGGATTGCTGCCGTTTTATTAGCGCGTAGTTTCTTTCCGACGAACCCCGAATGGGAGTTAATCGCGCTGATTGCGCTGGTGCTGGGACGTTATTGGATGGGGCGGGGTGCTGGCACAACCAATGTTGTTTGGGGTATGGTCGTTCATGCTCCGTTGGTGGCAGTCTTAGTATTTGTAATTGGGGGAGTTAGTTTTACACTGGTGCGGGAGAGGAAGCAAGGGCGCATTTTGGTTTTAATTTTGTTGCCCGTATTCATGGCGCTATTGCCCCATCACTCAACAGCGCAAGTTGTCGCCGCGATCGCTCTTAGTGGGATCATCGCCTGGATTTATCAGAAAATCCCCGATGATTTAGACCTTCCATCCGAACAAGCTCAAACTGGGAATAAAGCTGTGTTTCGTTTTTTCCGAGGTGATAAAGCGATTGTTTCTCTCGATCAAGCGCTAGAAGTCAGCAAGGTCGGACAAAAAGCCGCAACGCTATCTCAGCTCAAACGCTGGGGTTATCCGGTGCCGATGGGCTGGGTGCTGACGCCTGGAGACGATCCAGGGGTGATGATTGAGTTTCTCCAAGCTTCCGAACAACAACCCCTCGCGGTGCGTTCTTCTGCTGTGGGGGAAGATTCGGAACAGTCTTCGGCGGCGGGACAATACGCAACGATTTTGAATGTTACAAGTGCAGAAGCGTTGGAGGAGGCGATTACTCGCGTTCTGGCTTCTTACGATAACCCGGCGGCAAAAACTTATCGGCGCGATCGCAATCTCCCAGAAGCTTCGATGTCGGTGTTGATTCAAACACAAGTCCGGGGTGTCTTCTCTGGCGTTGCTTTTAGCCGAGATCCGATTGCCCAACAAGGTAATGCGGTGGTAATTGAGGCATTGCCGGGAGATGCAGCGCGAATTGTATCCGGGCAAGTGACGCCAGAGCAATATCGGGTGTTTGTGGACGATCTCCAGGCGCAGGATGTCGCGTCTTTACCCGTGGAAGGTAGCGGCGATGTCCCTCCGGCGTTGATTCAGCAAGTCGCTTACTTAGCGCGGCAGTTAGAAAGTCAGTATCACGGCATTCCCCAAGATGTTGAATGGAGTTACGACGGGCAAACCCTGTGGTTGTTGCAATCGCGGGCGATTACCACACTGCAACCCATCTGGACGCGCAAGATTGCTGCTGAGGTGATTCCGGGGTTAATTCGTCCGCTGACGTGGTCGATTAATCGTCCTCTGACTTGCGGTGTTTGGGGAGAAATTTTTACTTTAGTTTTGGGCAAAGAAGCCGCTGGGTTAGATTTTAATGAAATGGCGACGTTGCACGCCTCTCGCGCCTACTTTAATGCAACCTTGTTAGGACAAACTTTCCGTCGTATGGGTTTACCGCCGGAAAGTTTAGAGTTTTTAACCAGAGGTGCTAAGTTCTCAAAACCTCCTCTGGCTTCTACGCTGCGAAATGTGCCGGGGTTACTGCGATTATTGGGGCGCGAATTGAGTTTAGAAAAGGATTTTGCGCGGGATGAACGGCGCTTATTCACCCCGATTTTGGAACGGCGATCTGCTTATTTAGATGCGGGACTGGATGCTTCCACTCAAAAGTCTGACGCGATCGCCCTTGTCTCTAAAAATCAACCTGCGGCGCTGCTAGAACAGATAGATACTTTGCTAGAAGTGCTGAAACGGGCGACGTATTACAGTATTCTGGCTCCATTGAGTTTTGCGTTGCGGCAAGCGTTATTCAAGATAAAGGATTCACAATTAGATAACAGCCAAACTCCGGAAGTAGCTTCATTGCGATCGCTCGAAGATATCGCACTGGATGCTCGGAAGTTACTTCCTCATTCGCTACTATCACCTGAAAATTCATCCTCTTTATTTACTATGCTGGCTGAAATGCCAGATGGGCAAAGTATTCTAGAACAGTTCGAGCGATGGCTTGACCGTTATGGATACTTGAGCGATGTAGCAACAGATATTGCGGTTCCCACTTGGAAGGAAGATCCTCATGCGGTTCGGGAATTGCTGACGCAGTTTTTTGGGGAAATAGAACACTCCAAGCGCAGAGAACACAAAGAAAATCGGGGATGGAAAGTTGAGTTGGTGCAGCGACGGCTCAATTTGAAGGGTAAGGTTACAGATATCTATAGTCGCTTATTGGCAGAAGTGCGTTGGAATTTTGTAGCGTTAGAAAAGCTTTGGTTGAACTCAGGTTTACTATCTCAGTCAGGAGATATTTTCTTCTTAGAATTTCACGAAATTAGGCAAATCATTCAACAATCTGACCAACAATTAATCGACCGAGTACCGCAGTTGGTGAAACAAAGGCGATCGCAACTGGAACAAGATAGTCAGATGGCGAGTGCGTCGCCTTTAGTCTACGGTAATGCGCCACCTTCTACATATTTCAACACCGCCAACCGGCAAGTCAGTCAAAAGCGATTGCAAGGCATTGGTGCCAGTCCAGGGCTAGTAGAAGGGAAAGTAAAAGTTCTCCGCAGTCTGCAAGCAATTCCAGATATTGACCGCGACACTATTTTAGTCGTGCCTTACACGGATTCTGGTTGGGCGGCGCTGCTGTCTCGCGTGGGTGGGTTAATTGCAGAAGTGGGAGGGCGTCTTTCTCACGGTGCGATTGTTGCCCGCGAGTATGGCATCCCAGCGGTGATGGACATCCACAACGCCACTCAATTATTAAAAGATGGTCAGAGGGTGCGAATTGATGGTCAGCAGGGAACGGTGGAAATTTTGTAGATTATAAAAACAATAGTCATGAAAATTTATTGATGACAAAAATATAGCAATTCTAAATCATTTCTAAACTCTCTCTTTTTTTCTTTCCTTCGCGCTCTTTGCGTCTTCGCGGTTCGTTAGAAAAGTTTTAATCGCAAATCAAATAGGACTACTATGGTTAACTTCGGTATCAACTCAGCCAGCATTCTTGGGATTGTACTGACACTGTTTGGCCTATTCCTTATATCTTTAGGAATATTGCTTCGCAGACCTTTTCGAGTTGAAAATCTAATTCAAGATAGTGTTCTGGCTTCAGTTTATTTACTGTGCGGGTTAATTCTGTTTTTTCAGGGATGGCGACTCGATCCAATTTTACAGTTTGGTCAAATTCTACTAACCGTTTCCAGTATGTATTTGATTGCCAAAGATATATTCCGCCGTTCTTTAACTTCTAGAGGGTAAATTCATCTTTTATGAACAATCGCGCCAAATTCACTCTAGCCATCGTCCTGGGTTTTTCGTTTTCTGGCATCCAAACATTGTGCTTAGACCAACACCGCTTTGCTAGCGCTCAAGCAAATGCAACAAACTGTCCTTCTTTTGCAGGAAAATGGTTAGTTCGAGTTAAAAATTCTAATCGAACTGTTCTGCAACGGATAACTAGAGAATACCCAAGTATCCAAGTTCGCTCTTGTTACTGGAGAGACACGAATAATCGAGTCGATGGCATCCAAGTTGGCCCATTTCCGACTCCGCAATCAGCAGGGTTATTTTACCAGAAGCTCACTGCTTCTAGAGTTCGTTCGACCGATGTAACCATTGTTCCTCCTAAACAAGTTCCAATCGTTAGACCGAGGAATCGGTAGATATAATTCTTTCAAAACAGACTTAGCTGGGTAGGCGGTACCTCAATCCCATTCCAGGGAAGGGGTGGAACGGGTGCGTTATGTTGTTCCAGCAACTGCTGAAAGTGACGGGCATTTCCGGGCGATCGCTCTTCTAAGGGACAATGCATGAAAAAGTAGATTTTTGTTCCCTGACGCAACCATCCATCCAGCAAACTCACCCACTCTTCCATAAAAGGCTGATTCACCGACTGCTCTGGATGGCTGATAAACCGGATTAAGCTAAAGGAAGCCGTGACAATCGGTTGCACAGGCACGTTGGGTTTTCGCGATTCTGGACACTCTTGAGAATTCGCCGATCCCGTGTAAACAGGGCGAGTATCCAGCAGTACCCGTCCCACACCCAACTGCTGCAAAAGCGCCGTCAGATGGCTACTGTGAGGTTCTTTGAACCAGTCGGAATGACGAACTTCCAGCGCTAAAGGCGCTTCATTGCGAGGCCATGCTTCCAAAAAAGCGGTTAAGTCATCCAAATATGCCGGGGGATAGTTAGGCGGTAATTGGGCAAAAATGGGGCCAAGGCGACTCTCCTCAGGAGATGCTGCACCAACGCCTAAACCTTGCATCTGTTCTAAAAACTTTAATGCCCCTGGAATCGACGGTTGTAGCAAGCCATTGTGCGTCACAGTCCGAGGCAACTTTAGGCAGAATTTAAAACCTGCTGGTGTTTCTTGTGCCCAACGCGCTACAGTATCGGCGTCGGGTACAGCATAGAAAGTCGTATTGCCTTCAACGGCAGTGAAACGCTGACTGTATAAGCGCAGAAAATCTTTAGAACGGCTTCCAGGCGGAAAAAGGTCGCCTATCCAGCCTTTATAACCCCAAACTGCACATCCCAGAAGAAAGCTCATATCTTTAAGTTTCTTTACAATATTAAGGTGTGCTTGTTCTCCTCATGTGAGGAATCCGTTAATTGAGAACCACCTATGTCCTCTTCTAAGACTCCGTTCCCCGAATCGCTTGAAGCCTCTACTTCACCTCAGTCTTCTTCCCCATCATGGCAAATAGAGTTGCTGTATGACGGTGAATGTCCCTTGTGCGTGCGAGAAGTCAATTTTTTGAGGAGACGGGATGCGGGTCGAGGTTTGGTGGCGTTTGTGGACATCGCAGGCGATCGCTATACCCCAGAAGCGCATGGCGGTGTTGATTTTGAAACGGCAATGGGGCGAATTCATGCCGTGCTTCCTGATGGCACGGTCGTCAAGAATGTGGAAGTCTTCCGCCGCGTCTATGAGATTCTGGGGATGGGGTGGATCTATGCGGTGACTAAATTGCCGATTATCGGTTCTATTGCGGATATGCTGTATGAAATTTGGGCTGATTGGCGTCTTGCACTCACTGGACGACCCAATTTAGCCACGATTGTTAGCAAGCGCCAGAAGCGCATTGAATGCGAGATGCAGGGGCGCTGTCGGCTAAATGACGATAACCAACTTTAGTCAATCAGAATAACCCAACTAAAGGAAGTTAACGGCACAAATAGGTCAAGCTAACCTAAAACTAGACTACTTTCGCTAGTAGGGAAAAAAATGCAAGACTCAGCATATACTCTCTTCATTATCTTTGGTTGTATTTGGATACTCATGGGAGTCGCAGCAGTGATTGCACTCCTAAAATCCGAGAATCAAGAGCTTCGATTTGGCAAATGGGGACTAATCGTGGCTCTCCCAATCGTTATCCCGTTTATCCTGGCTCTGCTCTATCAAGTAGCAAGACCATTTATTCTTAAATACCTTTTTTGAAAATTTGCGCTAAATCCTAACATTAATCTTGTGTTAACTGGAAAAGTTGGGTGAAAATGAATAAGCGATCGCTTCTTTTTATGCCGAGTCACCTGTCATCAGATGGAGTGCCAGTTTAAGTCAATAGCAGGGTATGAGAAGCATGGGTTGAGGTTGTTGTCGAAGTGTCCCAGGTCGGCGCGAGGTTTAAGATTCCGGCATTGCAGGAGGATGGGTGTTGCGATAGCGAAGCATTGCTGCGTTAGCGGAGCGGCTCTGAAAAAGCTAGCGCAGATTGGTGCCTGTTGCTGTTTGGGGGGATGAGTACCTATCAGAAAGCTATTTGAGCAAAGTGTTTTTCTTGATTAACGTTCGTGTTCAGGGGCAGCTAGTAACCTTTGCATCCACTCTAAGACCCACATACTATACGCTGCAAGACGGTTGTTATGCGGCGTTTCTTCTTAAGTACTAATTGTTACTATCATCTTCGTCATTGCTTTGAGAATTGCTACCAGAATCAGGCTCATCTGTTTCACTCTCTGCTTTCATATTGTCTTCATCGTTATCTATTTTTTCTTGGCTAGTAGATAATTCGATTTCAGGCATTCGTCTTTTTAGAAGTTCGAGATCGATAGCTGACTGCATTGATTGCATTGTCTTTTTTAGAAGTTCGGGGTCGATAGCTGATTGCATTGCCTTCTTCAGAAGTTCAGAGTCGATAGCTGGTTGCATTGCCTTCTTTATAAATTCGGAGTCGATAGCTGGTTGCATCGCCTTCTTTAGAAGTTCGGGGTCGATACCTGACATCGCCTTCTTTCGAAGTTCGGAGCCGAGACCTGACATCGCCTTCTTTAGAAGTTCGGAGTCGATAGCTGGTTGCATTGCCTTCTTTATAAATTCGGGGTCGATACCTGACATCGCCTTCTTTAGAAGTTCGGGGTCAAGCTGAGGTTTTAATCCATCAATAATAATTTTGATGCTCGGTTGAATCTCTTCAAGTTCTACATCCGATAGCGTAGTTTTTGCTAAACTGAGTACACGTTTTACCTCATCTCTACATTCTTCTATTTTCCCCAATTCATAGCGACGCATCAAGCGATGATGCATTACTTTATTACGAATAGGTATTATTGATTTCTCAATATTTTCCTTAAGTTTAATCCAGGCTTCTTTATCATCAAAGTAATCTGAAAAAACACTATCCCAGAAAGATACAATTTTTCTACGGTTATTAACTTCTCGTTGTACATCTTCAATAGAATTACATACAGAAAGTAATTCAGACAAATCTGTAACAGTAACAGCTTGACTGTCAGACCAAGCTTGAAAGTTGGTCGTAACGATTACTATTAGATCATCAAAAAAAGTAAACTCAATTGGATGGTGAAATTTAACTTGATTTTTTCCTGCTTTTGCTTCAATGTCTCTGACTCTCTTTTGAATGTTCTCAGAAATGAAGGAGTTCCACCAATCGAATCCTAATACATCAATCATGGCTTGACTGATGAAGCTTCTAAGTCGTAATTCAATTTCTGCTAAAACAGGATATGCTTTTGCTCTTAATAAATTTCCTAGTTCATCCTTGGCTCGAAAAGACCATTCCCGCTCAAATTTTAGTTGGTCATGGCAAGTATCGATGATTTCTTCAGTTGAGACAATACGTAAAATTAAATAATTTGCCTTTTCTTGAATATCAAAATTGATATTTTCAAGAAACTTATCTAACGACTGTTTAACATGGTTTTCTAACTGCTCTTTAGAAAATCGCGTTATCTCTATCCAGTATTCAATCGTATAAGTTTTATCACTAGGCATAGGTTTGACTCATGCTATTTTAACTAGTCACATGGAGGCTAAAATAGCCACCTGACTATATATTAGGTGGATTTTGTGGCAGCTTCAACGCAAAATAAGGCATTGAGTGCCTTGCTATTTCTGTATCAAGACGTTCTCAAGGAGATTCTCTCGCAAGCGTTGATGGATGCGTGCGATCGCGGCGTGTGCGCCAAGCGCGATCGCACCTTTAGCAAGCTTCGACACATTCACATAGAGTAGTTGGTTCGGGAATGGGTAAACCCTCTTCTCGCAAACCATCCAAGTGAAAGGTGATCGCTTCTTTTATCTGCTGTTCCATCTCTTCAAGAGTTGCACCTGTCGCCACACATCCTGGTAAATCTGGAACATAAGCTGAATAGTTCCTCTCTAGCTTTTCAATCACAATCGCATAGCGCATTACTCTTCTTCTCCTGTTTCCTTGTCTTCCTTAAGTTGAGCTTGCGTCATTATGCTGTTTAACGTGCCAGGTGCTAGATCGTCAGACGGTTTCCCTGCAATTGTGACTAACCCAGACTTGGTAGATGCTTGAACTGATGATGACTGCTTCTAGTTCTTGCCAGATACCAACCATCTTCTTCTATTAGCTTAATCACTGCCTGAACTTTCATGCTAAGCCTCTAGCACCATTGCACCCTGTCATACTGCCAAAATGCGATCGCGCCAATACCCTTGACGAAAGCAACAATCTGTGGTTTGAAAATGGGGCGAAGGCGATTGCATCTTCCCAGTTAGACTCCACGAGAAAAGAGCGATCGCGTTGAATCTGCTGCCATCCTATACCATAGGCTCAAGTCGCTCAGCCTGTACCTAGAGATCCGTCTATAGTGATCTGCAAGAAAGATTTATGACTAAGTGTTTACAAAGTTTAATAAGATAATCACATACAGAAATAAGTATTTTTTCCTACTGCCATGATTGAGGATCAATTTCCTTGGCTTAGCGCGATTGTCCTGTTCCCACTCGTTGCTGCACTGCTGATCCCTTTTCTGCCGGATAAAGACGGCACGCGAGTGCGCTGGTATGCACTCGGCGTGGGGATCGCAGACTTTATATTGATGTGCTACGTCTTTTGGAAGCATTACGATCCAAGCAGCGCGACTTTTCAGCTTGTAGAGAAATATTCCTGGGTGCCTCATTTAGGCTTGAACTGGGCAGTTTCCATCGATGGAGTTTCAGCCCCGCTGGTGCTTCTGGCAGGATTAGTGACAACACTCTCCATGTTTGCGGCGTGGCAAGTCAATCTCAAACCCCACCTCTTCTATTTCCTGATGCTGGTGCTGTATTCCGCACAGGTAGGGGTATTCGTCGCTCAAGACGTGCTGCTGCTGTTCATTATGTGGGAAGTTGAACTAATTCCCGTCTACCTACTCGTCTCGATTTGGGGTGGGCAGAAGCGTCAGTACGCCGCGATGAAGTTCTTACTATATACCGCCGCCGCTTCCATCTTTATTCTGGTTGCTGGTTTGGCAATGGCATTTTACGGCGATAATCTGACCTTCGATATGGTCGAACTCGGCTTAAAAGATTACCCGCTTGCTTTAGAACTGCTGCTTTATGCAGGATTGCTTGTTGCCTTTGGTGTCAAATTAGCTGTTTTCCCCCTGCACACCTGGCTACCAGATGCACATGGCGAGGCATCTTCTCCCGTATCAATGGTACTCGCAGGCGTACTGCTGAAGATGGGTGGATACGGTTTGATTCGCCTCAACTTAGGACTTCTTCCTGATGCACACGTATACTTTGCACCTGTCTTAGCGATTCTGGGCGTTGTCAATATTATCTACGGTGCCTTTAACTCCTTTGCCCAGACGAATATGAAGCGTCGCCTCGCCTATTCGTCGGTTTCTCACATGGGATTTGTCCTATTGGGGATTGCGTCCTTCACCGACTTGGGAATCAACGGCGCAATGCTGCAAATGATTTCTCACGGTTTGATTGCATCATTACTATTCTTTTTAGCCGGGGTGACTTACGATCGCACTCACACGATGTCGATGAAAGAAATGGGCGGGATTGCTCAGGCAATGCCCACTGTGTTTGCCCTGTTTACAATGGGTGTGATGGCATCAGTGGCTCTACCGGGAATGAGCGGCTTTGCTAGCGAACTGTCGGTTTTCGTCGGTGTGACAACGAGCGATATCTACAGCTCAACTTTCCGCACCGTGACCGTCTTCCTAGCTGCCGTGGGTGTTATCCTGACGCCGATTTATCTGCTATCGATGCTGCGACAGGTGTTTTACAATTCTGGTGAAGTACCGACCTGCGACATTGCACCGACCTGCGACATTATGGATGCAGATTTGCAGAATCAGGGAAATCAGGAGCCGGTTTGCTTTGGTACAAACTGTAGCTTACCTATCGATGCAGCATTTATCGATGCCAGACCTCGTGAAGTGTTTATTGCTGCTTGCTTTCTGGTGCTGATTATCGGTCTTGGCGTATACCCGAATATGGGTATGCAAATGTACGATGTCAAAACTGTTGCAGTGAATGCTCAGGTTCGCCAATCTTATACCCAAATTGCAGCCATGAATCCCCAGATTTATGCGGGAGGATTTTTAGTTCCGAAGGTTGCAGAGTCGGAAGTAAAGCCTGTTTTGGGAATCGTGGAGCGCTATCCAAGGTAAGCGCCGCATGAATAATCCTTTGGTAGCCGATTGTAGGGGCGTTTTGCCTAACCGAGAGGGTTATCAGCTACCAAGGTGTTTTTTTTGGGTGCGCTTGTCGGCTCAAATGCGATCGCCTTTACCTCTGTAGTTCGTTAAAAGTGACACTAATTTGTTATTAGTGTCAAATAATGTGGCAATCGACAGCCTGTCATTTAAAGTTTGATTTTGCCGTAATTTAAAGCCAGGTTTTGCCGCTCCATTCTCTCAAACCCTCTTAAACCCGTTGTATGAATATTCTAGCAAGATAGCCTTTTAAAGTCTGATATTGCCGAACTAGTATTTTTAAAGTTTGATATTGCCGAAATAGACGGGGCTTGTTACGATATTTTTATCGTAAACTTGAAGCGATTTTAGGGAGGATAGCCATGCTCTCCGATGGTGAATTTCAAGCATGGTGCGATCACCTGCAACTCTCACAACAACAAAGAGATTGGGTTAACCAAATTCGCACATCTCCTCCCGTCCGTAAGGTCAAAGGGAGTTCAAGAAATGTTCATGGCCCTTACGCTAGTAAAAAAATGGGCAGAACGATTCAATTTGAATCCCACACCGTTGAATTACCTGCGATCATTCAATTTTATGAAAATGATGACTCAGTTTTAGAATACTGGGATCAACCGATTAAATTCACTATCAAATGCTCACCTCAAGGAAAACAAGCTACTACTATTTCTCATTACCCTGATTTCTTTGTAATGAGAAAGAATCGATGTGGGTTTGAAGAATGGAAAACAGAGAAAAAGCTTGGCAAACTAAGCAAGGAACAGGCTTATCGTTACCAAAACTTGGAAGGAAAATGGGTAGATATCATTGTTCAAGAATATGTAGAAAACTTAGGATATTATTACAGTCTTCGCTCAGATAGTGAAATTGATTGGGTCAAATATCGGAATCAGAAGTATTTACAACCCTACAACCAAGGATATTTAGATCAACAATACATCCTTGATGAACAGGTAGAATTTCATATTAAAGATATTATCATTAATAATCCGGGTATTAACCTGACAAATCTGCTTAAAAAAGCGCAAAATGCCACCATTGACGATATTAATACCTTAATTGCGCTTGAAAAAGTTTATGTCGATTTAAGTGCAGTCGCCTTAGTCGAACAAGATAGAGTACATCTATTCCGTGACCAAGCGACTGTCGAAGCATACATTACTGCTACTCATGATTATAGTGAACCTGTATCTAGCAGTGTGCAGATAGTCGATCTCAAAGTGGGTTCATCATTTCTTTTAGATGGAAAAAGCCTGACTATTGACCATATTGGAGAGAGTAAAATTATTCTCAAAGGAGAACAAGGAATTATTCGTTGGACTCATGCAGAATTTCAACAATTAGTTGAGTTAGGGGAAATTAGTCATCTTCAAACAAAAGAACAGAAAACCTTAGATGAGGAGGGATGGCAACAATACTTTAGAGAAGCCAGCCCTAAAGCTTTAGAAATTGCTAATCAGCGATATCAAGCAATTAAACCGCTTTTAGATGGGGAGTCTTATGATTCTCTGGGTTGTAATGTACCAGAACGAACCTTACGCCAGTGGAAAGCCAAATATCGCAAAGCGAAGCAAGAATATGGAGTTGGTTTGGTAGGTTTAATTCCCCAATATAAAGGTAATCCCACTCCTCGCTATTCTGATGAAGATTTAGAATTCATTGATAAGGTGATAGAAGAACACTATGAAAGCTTTAAACAAAAGAATGCTTGGCAAACTTATCTAATGCTAAGAGATAAATGGGAGGAATCAGGACTCATCTCTCCAATTCCTAGCCATACGTTTTACTATGAAAGGCTAAAGAAACGAAATTCTTATCAACAAACTAAAAGAAGAATGGGACCTCGTGCCGCTAATAGTCTTTTGGGGCCTTGGTTAATTAAACCCACTACCCCCCGTCATGGAGATCGTCCTCTTGAAATTGTTCATATTGACCATACCCAGCTTGATATTCAATGTGTATGTCCATACAGTAAGAAGAACTTAGGCAGACCTTGGGTAACAGGCATGATTGATGCTTACAGTCGCCGGATTTTAGCCTTATATCTAACTTTCGATCATCCGAGCTATCGGTCTTGTATGATGGCTATCCGCATCTGCGTGCAACGGTTTGGGCGATTCCCTGAATGGATTGTTGTAGATAACGGAAAAGAGTTTCAATCTACTTATTTTGAAACTTTATTAGCTCGATTTGAAGCTAGTAAAAAACATCGTCCCAAAGATGTTCCGAAATTTAGTTCGATTATTGAACGTTGGTTTGGGTCACAAAATACGGAATTTATCAATAATTTAAGGGGTAATACCCAAATTATGAAGCACGTCCGGCTCGTTAAGAAAGAAAATAATCCAAAAAATCTAGCAATTTGGAATTTAGAAGAATTATACGATTATTTGGCTTTTGGCTATGCTTATGGAGCTTACGATCGGGCAGAACATCCGGCTTTAGAAGGAATGTCTCCTCAACAAGCCTTTGAATTGGGATTAGCTAAAACGGGACATCGCCCTCATCAATATATCAAGTATGATGAGCAATTCAAAATTTTAACCTTGCCTACAAACAATAAGGGTACCGCCAAAGTTATTCCTGGTAAGGGAGTAAGGATTAACTATCAAGATTATTGGTCGGATGAATTTTACAGTGTGGAAAACCAATCGGTTCCCGTCCGCTATGATCCCCTTGATTATGGTGTTGCTTATGCCTATGTTAATAATCATTGGGTAAAGTGCTTATCTAATTATTATATTAAGTTTCAAGGTTATTCAGAAAAAGCGGTAGAGATAGCATCAACCGTTTGCAGAAGAAAACAACAAAAATATAACCAGAGCCAATATATAGGGTTTAAAGAGATTGTTGACTTGCTGAATAATGCAGAAGAACATGAAGAAATAATGCTACAAATCCGTCGAGATCAATCGGCTAAATTAGTTTATAATTTAATCGAAGGAACTCTTAGTAGCGCTGTTTTAAATCCAGTAGATATTAAACAGCCTTCCGAACCCAAGACTAAAGAGATTGAAGAGACTATTTTCGATAGGGAAGAAGCTGTTTTACAGCCTAGCCTGTCTAGAGAAATTAACCTTGAGAATATTGAAATTTTTCCTAATGAGGAATTATGGTGATGGCTAATAATCGTCAGTTTCCTTTAGAAATTCTTCAACAATCGACGGATAATAAACTTAAATACTTTAAAAATGTGATTATTCCTCATCGCAATATCAGGTTGCTTTTAGAACAGCTACTCAAAAATGCGATCGAACCGGATGATGCTTTAGTATATCTGGTGTTTGGAGTAACAGGCGTAGGTAAATCTCTCTTGAAAGCAGAATTTGAGAAACGATTACTTAAACATTTTGAAGATGAACTTATTTCCAATCCTGGCAGTTTAATTGTAGGGGGAATCGAGGTAGATAGCGCTGAAGGAGGGAAGTTTAACTATTCTGATTACTATATTCAAGTGTTGGAGTCTTTAAAGGAAGTTTTGATTGATTATAAGGAAAATTATGGGATTGATTTAGAAAATGATAACGAAGATAATTTAACAGGAGATCATGAAGGAAAGAACGCTAAGGCTTTGCGCCGAACAATGCAAAAAGTTTTTTTACACCGTCAGTTAAAAGCTTATACCCTCGATGAAGCACAGCACTTATTTGATGTGGCAGGGGGAAGACAAATTAATGTTCAAATGAACTGGCTTAAATCAATTGCTAATAAAACTCAAACAGTTCATATTTTATTTGGAACGTATGAGCTATTAAAATGTCAACAAGTGAACGGTCAGGTAGGAAGAAGAAGTGAAGATTATTATTTACCTCCCTATTATCTAAATAAAGTAGAAGACCAACAACATTTTACTAAGATTATTGGGACGCTACAGCAGCATTTTCCTGTGGAAAATGCGCCCCAATTAGGAGAACATTGGGAATACTTTATGGAATTCTCGATAGGATGTGTGGGAATTCTCAAAAGTTGGTGTTATCGCGCCCTCAAAAATGCGTTAGATGATAAAGCCAAAACAGTGAGAATGAAAGATTTTAAAGCGAGGGAGTTATCCGCAGGAAGACGAAATAAGATTAAAGAAGAGTTAGAAGCAGGAGAAAGACTTTTCGCCAGTTTATATAATGATGGAAACCTCAAGAAGACTGAATCTACTGACAGTTCATCACCCAAGAAAGGTGGAAGGGTTGGGGAGCGTAAGGTAGGTAGGGACTTAATAGGAATCAATCAAGAAGGATGAGTATTTACTCAGAGCTTTGGAGTCCAAAACCTCTAGAAATCCCCCAACGGAGTCGGTTATTTTCTCTTGAACCTGTGGCGGTGGGAACTCCCTACACAGAAAGTCTGAGTAGCTATCTGAATCGTTTAGCGCAAGAGCATTGTTTAACCTCTCAGAAGCTGATTATGGGAGAAATTGCTCCACTTATCCTTAAAGATGAGGATAAATCTGAGCTATTGACAAAAAATTTGAGTCACCTATTGGGAAATAGCGATGCTAAACCAGCCATCAACGGAATGCGGGAAATGACGGGAAAGTTGGTAGCTGTATTAGAAGAGTTAACTATGCGTCAGAATTTACGCTTTTTGACTCTTTTAAGCTGGAAAGGGATGATTTATGACCGAGGGTTATTTCGGAACTATCGCGCTTGGTGT
The DNA here is from genome assembly GCF_039962015.1 of Trichocoleus sp. AS-A1. Taxonomy (NCBI): domain Bacteria; kingdom Bacillati; phylum Cyanobacteriota; class Cyanophyceae; order Leptolyngbyales; family Trichocoleusaceae; genus Trichocoleus; species Trichocoleus sp. AS-A1. The sequence continues at coordinate 178,564 of NZ_JAMPKG010000003.1, forward strand.
CCTTGTTGTTGGAAAGAGTGGAAGCAGGAGAACAAAACTATCTATGAACCATTATTATGGTCATTTAAGGATGTAGAATTTTGTTTGATTCACAAACAACGATTAATAGAAGAATGTCTTCATTGTGGTTCGCGTTTACCTGTGATGGCTAGGTTTTCACCTGCGGGATTTTGCTCTCGTTGTTATAGGTGGTTAGGACAGGAAATTAAAGGCGAAGAAGAAATAGAGAAATATCGAGTTAATATTCAAGGAATTAGCGAATTAATTGCACTTACTCCCCAATTAGGTTATAAACCCATCCCAATCGAGTTAACCCGAAAATTACAATTAATTTTGTTAGCGTTTGAACAAGTAATTGGTAAGGATTTGAAGTTATTGGGAGATTTAGGGGGAATCATGGAATCGTTGAGGATAGCCTCAACAATAAATCAAAGTCAACCTTATCATTTGGTAAAGTTGATTATTCCTGTGTGCCAGAAAGCAAAGATTAGTGTATCCCAGTTGCTTGGGTCAGATTTTAAGGAATTGGGCAAGATATTGTTCGGGAATTTTAGTCTGGAATTAAAGTTGTAGAAGTTTAGTAAAAATAAGGATTTATGGTTAAAGGAGTTTGGAAGGGAAAAGATCATTGCTTTCCTAGATCCGGTTCCTGCTGATTATGCTTTATTTGTGCAAGGGCAACTTCTCGATATTATTGAAATGAAAAAAATCTCTATTGGCGCACAAAATGTTTTAGAACAAGCGAAACAATACTCAAAGAATGTTTTTGATATTTTATTGTTCTCAATTAGCAACGTCCAAACAATAGGTTGTTTAGGATTGAATACATGATTATGAGCGTGATCGCGCTTGTGAAGTAAAACTCTCGTCTTTTAGGTGGAGGAGAAAGAAAAGTTTTTGAAGGAATTAACTTAAATCGGACTTTTACTTTGGCGAGCGCACTGCAAAACCAGATGCCTATCCAAAGCTTGAGAGCGAGCGCACAGCAAAACCAGAGGCTGAGCTAAAGCTTGGGGACGATCACACCAATTAGAAAACAGTGATCGCGTTCCGAATCAGAAACTTATCCAAAGTGTGGGTGAGATCGTTCAATTCATCCTGGCTGTACACAAACAATAGAGTTCTTAAGTAGACAATAGAGTTCTTTACTAACTGGCACATAAGTATAAGTACTTGAAGCCTACCGCCAGATTAGCTAATTAGCGATCGCTCTTGAAAAGCGTGGACAAAGACTCAGCAATGGAATGCTGATCAGCTTTGTTCGCGTTTTCAGTTTTTAACTACTCTTTTTGGCACACGACTGGAAACCTTAGTCGAGTTGTATAGAATTCATCGGTAGTTGGAGAAGGGCTTTGGTGTTATTTATAGACTTTAACCGAGAATCAGTATGTATCCCTCTTCTGTCACTCTTCGGGAAGGCAATCTCCAGAAGCCTTATCAGCCAATCAATACAAGCTATCCTATTAGAAAAAGCTGGCGGCTGTATTTGTTGTTAGAAAAAAATCTGGCGAGCGCTTTCTATACATAGGCTCTAGAGTTCAAAAATGGCAAATGTTTTCGTAGAGTGACACAAGAGGGATACATCTGTCAGCACCTTTCAAGTGATAGCGTTCTTTGTTAAATTGAGTGATATTTCTCGTGTCCCTTCATAAATTCAGTTCCTATCAATTGAGCTAGCCACTCAGGTTTTAAGACTTGAGCATTTGAACCGTATTGCAGAATTCTTTGGCGGAACCAAAATAGGCAATCTTCTTGCGTCACAATATCAACAAATTTGCCTTGGGGATCTCGATGCTGTACAACCTCCTGGTTACGGCGAGGTTGGTAGGTCGAAAGAGGACCACTCATCCGGTAATAAACTTTCAATGTTGGAAAACTGGAAAAAACCCAACGGATATGAGATGCAGCCCCCACACTCGTGATTCGGTCTACTCGAAATGTAACGTTTTGCTCGATATTTGGTCTTGTCTGGATGTAGCGGCAAGGAAAATCAGGAACAAGAGCAAACAAATAGAGTACTCCGTTATGCAGCCGCAGTTCTGAACGATCCATATCCCAAGTTCGCTCATCCCCCTGGGGATTTTTATAGCGGATGGTGTAGCGGCACTGTTGCTTGAACCGTTCTTGGAGTTGACAAACAATAATATCGAGTTGGTTATCGCAATAATCGACGGGAGGACTGAAGTCTACTTTAACGTTGGGAGGCTGGTCGGTAGGAGATAGTTTGCCGATGCGAATAATCTGACTGGCTTGGGCGGAAAAACCCATGTCTGCTAAAAAGTAAGCCGCCATTGCCAGTGCCTGTCGCTGTTCGGTTGAGAGAATGACGGGGAAGTTAGATTCGAGTAGTTCGTAGGGATGATGAGGAGCGCTTTTGATTTCAAAGCCGCAGCCTCTCAATTGGCGGATGGTACGGGTGAGCTTTTGAACCACATCTCCCGACGCTTTGCCGTGATGTTCTAAAAATTCTGAGAGGAGGTTCCCTAACTCCTCGCGTTTTCTGGGTTGCTCTGCTAGAAGTTTGAGGATTTCTAGAGCGAAGGCAATTTGGTTGTAGTCAGAAGACATAAGTGAGAGGGAGAAAATTAGACGCTAGCCTACGGAAATATTTACTCCCTTAATTGAGATGTTGTCAAATTTTGACTATGACTTTTGAGAAGTGGGTATTACCTTAGGAATATCGAACACAGCTAATAATGAAAATTCAACTACGTCCCCTGTACTCCCAGCTTAATGCTGGCGTTGGGAGTTGCCCACTGGGATGCGATCGCGTTTGTCAGGTTCGCGAACAAGCTCCCAACCTCAGACCGCCTCCCGGTTGTACCTGTCCTCTCTCGTCTCATCAAGTACAGACTTATATTCAAGTTACGCAAGGTGAGGCAGACATCATCTTTAACAAGTCGGCAACGGGAGACGGGAAATCTTTAGGGGCTTCGCTACCCAGTTTACTAGACCCTAACTTTCGGTTCATGGGAAACTATCCCACGATTGAACTGGTGGAAGACCAGACTCAGCAACAACACCATTATCACTCACTCTTTAATTTAGATGCTGAAGAACGCATTGATCGCTTATTTGGCGGAGAGTTGAGCCGCAGAGTCAAAGAAGCAGAGAGTAATCGGTTTCAAGAACTGCTGTTGGCTATTCAACAAAAGCCAATTCTGCTCTCTAACCCTGACATTTTCCATCTAATTACCCACTTTCAGTATCGAGACTCTGCCTATGACAATGCTCTACTGCCACTAATGCTGGCACAGTGGCCGGACTTGTGGGTCTTTGACGAGTTTCACATTTTTGGTTCTCATCAGGAAGCAGCCGTTTTAAATAGTTTGACTCTCATTCGCCGGACACAGCAGCAGCCGAAGCGGTTTTTGTTCACCTCGGCTACACCAAAACCAGATTTTATTGAACAGTTAAAGCAAGCCGATTTCAAGGTTGCAGAAGTCGAAGGAGTCTATGCAAATGTTGACACTTCTGGCTATAGACCAATTCTGCAACCAGTGGAATTAGAGTTTGTGGAACTCAAAGACACTGATGCTTTGAGCTGGTTAACAGATATGGCTCCTCGCATCCAAAAAATGCTGGAGGCAGAATCAGATGGCAGAGGATTAATTATTCTCAATTCTGTTGCCCTTGCAGGTCGAGTTACTCGCCAGCTTCAGGAACTGCTGCCAGGAGTCATTGTTAGAGAAATTAGCGGACGGATTGACCGCCTATCCCGCCAGCAAATTCAAGCGGCTTTGAAGGAAGCCACACAACCCGTCCTTGTGGTAGGAACGTCAGCCGTCGATGTGGGTGTGGACTTTCGGATTCATCTGCTGATTTTTGAGAGTAGCGATTCGGCGACAGTGGTGCAGCGCTTGGGTCGCTTAGGTCGGCATCCTGGGTTTAACACCTACAAAGCCTTTGTCCTGCTTCCGGGTCACGCGCCTTGGGTAATGGCTCGGCTGCAAGAAAAACTGGAGTCCGGTCAAACGGTTGAGCGAAGTCTGTTACAAGATGCGATCGCTTATGCCTTTGATCCACCGCGAGAGTTCCAAGAATATCGTAACCGTTGGGGTGCATTGCAAGCTCAGGGAATGTTCTCGCGTATGGGTGAGGGGAATGCCAAAGTGATGCAATCGGTACGCGATCGCATGACGGAGGATTTGCAGCGTGTTTATTCTCAGAACTTAGAATCCGCTCGTAAGCAGTGGTACAAGCTTGGTAATGATGATGTAGGTAAGGAAGTTCAAAAAGAACTCTTACGCTTCCGGGGCGGCTCAACGCTTCAAGCTGCCGTTTGGGATGATAGTCGCTTCTACACCTATGACCTGCTGAGACTCTTACCTTATGCAACAGTTGAGGTTATTGAGCGAGAGACATTTTTAAATGCAGCTACAAGCACTGGACATGGTGAAGAGGCATTCCCAGACAAGTATATCCAAGTTTATCTTCGCATCCAAAAATGGACAGAAAAACGATTCGATATCAGCCTGCACTGCAACCGAGACAGTCACGAACTACAGCCTTGCCAACTTTCCCTCATTAGTCGCCTCAGCCTAGTAGCGGAACACCTCCAATCGGATGTAGTGACTTGTCTGAGTCGGAAAAATTTACTGACTTATTTAGTTCCCGTCAATCGCAATAACCTTAGTAGCCACTGGGATATCAGCCGTACCCTTCACCTCAGCCCAGTATTTGGATTGTACCGAGTTACGGACGGAGGAGGACAAACCTATGCCTGTGCGTTTAACCAAGATGCGTTGCTGCTAGAAGCGCTCAAGTGGCGTTTGAAAAAATTCTGTCGCACTCAACCCCAATCCTTAATCTTTTAGGGAAAAACTCATGGCAACGTTACTGCAAACACTGCTGGTTGAAACTCTGCCAGCAAATACCGACCCAATTTTGCGCTCGTACATCGAGACAGTACTGCCCGCAATGGAACGAGAATTTGCCTTAATTCCAGCCTTGGGAGGGTCTGAAGAAGCGCACTATCAGCTCTTGTCTAAACTTGGCGACTTCCATGCCAAAGCAAAGGCACAGCGATGGGCAAATCGTGCCGACCAGAATTTATTAGTTCACGTTCTCAATGCCTTACTAACTGCTTGGAACCTGACTCCTTACCTGAGCCAACCCCTATCGGATGTCGAGAAGTATCTGATTTGTTTGGGGCTAACTCTGCACGATTACAACAAATATTGCAGTGGTCAGGGAGAAGAAACTCCCCAGGCTTATGAAGTTCCAACGATTCTCGAACTGTGTCAAACGTTGGGAGAGAAGCTAAATTTTCAGTCCTTTTGGTCAGACTGGCAGCAGTACCTCCCAGAGATTGGCTATCTTGCTCAAAACACTCAATACAAGGCAGGTACTAACGCGATTCCTGCAAACTGGCCGACCTTTACTATTAAAGACCTCCGTCGCCTAGAACTTCCCCTACGCCGACTTCTCGCCTTTGGAGATATAGCGGTACATCTCCAAGACCCAGCAGACATCGTAACTCAGACTGGGGGCGATCGCCTGCGAGAACACCTGCGATTTTTGGGAATTAAGAAAAAGCTAGTCTATCACCGCCTCCGAGATTCATTGGGGATACTCACTAACGGGATTCACAACGCCACAGTCCGCTTTGCTCGTGAGTTGGAGTGGGAACCCATTTTGTTCTTTGCTCAAGGGGTTGTTTACCTGGCTCCCTTAGATACTGAAACACCAGATTGCTCCGAGCTGCAAGAGTTTATTTGGCAGCAAATCAGCCAACTTTTAGGGAGCAAAATGCTCGGTGGAGACATTGGTTTTAAGCGGGATGGGAAGGGGCTTAAGGTGGCTCCACAAACGTTAGAACTGTTTACTCCAGCTCAACTGATTCGCCAGCTTCCAGATGTCATTCAAGCCCGCGTAGCCAATGTCAAAGACCCAGCCACTCCTAAGCGTTTAGAAAAACTGCCCTTAAGTGAAGAGGACAAAAAGTCTCTCACTCGTGATGCCGATATTCGGGCTGACCGTTTAGCAGAATTTGTGTTTCTGACGCAAAAGGAATTCTTTGGCAATAACCCAGAATACATTAACTGGGTTTTAGAAGCGTTAGAACTCCAAGGCAAAATTTCTCCCGAACAAACGCAAGCCCAATCAGGAGGAGTTAATTACGGTTGGTATCATGCCGCTGCTTGTTATATTTCAGTTCATCGCAGTTTGACCCCTGACGAAGTTTCAGAAAAACTCTCCGAATTAGCAGAGAAATTAGCGATTTGGGCAGAAAAAAATGACCTTCTGCCAGAACATCACAGTCCTACTCGCGAAATCTTCTACAGTTATCTAACTGATTATCTAGAAGTCTACGGTTGGGAGAATCAAAACCAAGGGTTTCGGGATGAATTAGCCACTTATACGATTGCCAAAACTAAAGCGGCTAAACAGCCTATCTGTTCTTTGAGTTCTGGACAATTTGATTCTGAAGACCAAATGGATTCTGTTGTTCTGTTCAAACCTCAGCAGTACAGCAATAAAAATTCGTTGGGTGGGAGACAAATCAAACGGGGCATTTCCAAAATCTGGTCATTAGAAATGCTACTGCGTCAAGCACTTTGGTCGGCAAGCGCAGGCAAATTCGAGGAACAGCAACCTATTTTCCTTTATATCTTTCCCGCCTACGTTTATTCTCCTCAAACGGCTGCTGCTATCAGATTACTGGTCAATGACATGAAGCGGGTCAGCATACGGAAAGTGTGTAAGCAGTGGCTGGAAGCGGGGATGCACTACAGCGGATTGCGCTCGCTGGATTGGCGAAAAGCTGATGAGATAGAGGACGGACGTTATCCGAATCGATACTCCAGTGCTGATCTGCCTTTCATGGCTACAATTCCTAAAATTCCAAGAGACAAAACGCTAACAGATGCCTGGATAGAACCTGCTTTTCTCGCATTAGCACTGCCCATACTTTTGGGCGTAAAGGTTGTTGCTACTACCAGCTTTGTCCCACTTTACAACAGCGATAACGACTTTAGGGAATCACTCATTCTGGATGGACCAGCAGGATTTTGGAACTTGCTTTCTTTACCAACTTCCTTGCGGATTCAAGACTTATCTAATGCTCTAGAGCGGCTATTAATCGCCTATAGCCTGCATTTAGACAGCCGTAGTACACGTCAGGATGAGCGTTGGCGAGCGCTAATCGGAACTGTACGAGAAGTGACTACCAACGTGCTGAATGTGTTCGCATTAGCCAATGAAGGATTGCGTCGCGATAAGCGAGAGCGTCCGACTTCAGAAGAAGTTCAACGCTACTGGAAATATGCCCAACTCTGGTTAGGAGTAAATGATGAACATTCAACCGAAGAAACTCAAACCGAAGGAGGAATTTATCTAATGAAATTAATCGAGGGATTAGTTCAGCAATATCGCAGGTTTTACCAAGTCAGAGTTACTGAATCCAGCCATACAATTTTGCTGCCAATTTCTAAAGCTTTGGAAGTAATTCTAACGGTTCCTCAACAAGTTGATTATGAGGACTTGATTTTGCAAGGAGCCGGACAACTTAAAGATGCCTTAGACCGTAGAGAAGTCTACCGTCCTATTTTAATGGACAAATCGGTGGACTACCCTACTCGACAAGCGCAGGAATTAAGGGCAATTCATACCTTCATGAGTACCTGTGTACACGAGCTATTTGGCAAACTCTATAACTACGACCGCGCCCTCCTCCAAGAAAACCGCAATCGCATCAAATCTGGGGCTGAATTTGCCTACCGCTTGCTAGCTTTGCAAGAAAAGCAGTCTCAGTCTGAACAGACCGAATCCACTCAAACCAACAAAAAAGGAGAAGCTGCATGAGCATTTTAGAAACCTTAAAATCCCAATTCCAACCCGCTTTCCCCCGGTTAGCTTCTGGAAAGTACGTTCACTTTATCATGCTGCGTAACAGCCAATCGTTTCCCGTTTTTCAAACTGATGGGGTTCTTAACACAGCACGAACCCAAGCCGGGTTGGAAAACCACGATTATATTAGTCGGCTGGTAATGTTTAAGCGCAAGCAAACCACACCAGAGCGGTTGGCTGGACGAGAGTTACTGCGCTCATTAGATTTGACCAGTGCTAATGGCGAAGATAAGCAAAAGTATTGCGAATATAACGGCCAGGAGTCTTGTAAGAAATGCCCGGATTGCATCATTTATGGTTTTGCCATTGGTGATAGCGGTTCAGAACGCTCCAAAGTATATTCGGATTCAACCTTCTCTCTTTCGTCTTACGAACAATCCCATCGCAGTTTTACGTTCAATGCTCCCTTTGAAGGGGGAACCATGAGCGAGGGCGGTGAAATGCGTAGTGCCATCAACGAACTAGACCACGTTTTGCCAGAAGTGACATTTCCCTCCGTCGAAACCCTGCGTGACCCGACTTATGAAGGCTTCATTTATGTGCTGGGGAATCTGCTGCGGACTCGGCGTTACGGCGCACAAGAATCCCGCACGGGAACGATGAAAAATCACCTAATAGGCATTGTTATGTGCGATGGGGAAATCTTCAGCAATCTGCACTTTACTCAGGCACTTTACGATGCCTTAAAAGGCGACATCAATGCTCCTATCTCTGATATTCGGATTCGGGCGAGTGAGGTGGTAAACAATCTACTGAATGATGAACCCGTGCGTAAAAGTCAAGTCATTGTTGGTGAGCAGTTGGAAGAGTTGCTTGATGAAGCCAGTTCTCTCTATCAAGACGAAGCTCGTTTGCTGTCAACGATGAGTGCCCTCTACGAGCAGACCAAAACTTACTCCGAAACCTACGGAGCGCTCAAGAAAAAGGGCAAGAAATAGTTACCGCTTTTCAACTGGAGGGCAGACATCTCCGAAAAACGCGGGAGATGTCTCCCAGAGAATCCTTTCACAAGAAATGACCAATGACTCTCTACCACTGCACGCTAACGCTCCACGACAACGTGTTTTTTGCCACACGGGAGATGGGTATTCTCTACGAAACCGAAAAGTACCTGCACAATTGGGCAATTAGCTACGCGCTGTTTAAGGTGGAGTACATCCCCCAACCTTATCGCTTGCACGGACAAGCCGCGCAAAAACCTGGGTACTTAGATGCCAACGCTGAGCAAAATCTCCTGTATCTTAATCAGGCAGGAATCTATGTCTTTCCCGCCCAGCCACTGCATTGGTCTTATCAAGTTAATACCTTTAAAGCTGCTCAAGTCGCTTATTACGGCAAGTCCAAACAGTTTGGGGAGAAAGGAGCAGACCGCAATTATCCCATCAATTATGGACGGGCAAAAGAACTCGCAGTTGGCAGTCAATACCGAACCTATATCGTTGCACCTGAACAGCTAAAAATACCCCGTTGGATACGCCTGGGAAAATGGGCAGCGAAAGTTCAAGTTGAAGTGATACCAATTCCTGATTCAGTAATCTCTACCAAGTCCGGAGAGTACATTTGCTCTCATCCATTGAACCCGCTTGATTTACCTGCCAATACCAGACTACTGCTGCACAACCGCATTGTTATGCCACCCGTAAGTCTAGTGAGTCAGGCTCAATTGATGGGTGAGTATTGGGAATCGACGGAGGAAGCTTGGAAGTCACTGCGATCGCAGTGCCCCCAACTACCAGAGCGTATTCGTTTACCAAGGGGAGCATTCTATGGAGCCAGTAATGTCGCTACAGCCTCATAAGCTCGAAACTCTCTACTCCCTAGTTGTAGAGCTAGCGGCTGCCGATAGAGGACACATTCCGCCTACTCTCTCAAGAGCGCTTCACGGCTTGGTGATGAACTGGCTAAACCTGGGAAACCCTCAGATAGCTGAGGAGATTCACAGCAGCCAAGAATCACCTTTGAGTTTATCGAATTTGCTGGGTAGCCGTCGTCCAAGAGGAACGCAGCCAGGGGATAACTTTTACTTCCGAGTCTGCCTTCTTGATGGGAGCCTGATGGAACCGTTGTTGGTGGGCATGGAGAAATGGGGAACGCAACCATTGATTTTAGGTCAATTTGCTTTCGCGCTCCGCAGCATTTACATGCTACCAGGAACACATCGCTTAGCAGGTTCGGCTGACTACAGACTCCTTGCCCATACGCCCCAGACGACAACAGATATCGAATTAAACTTTCTCTCACCCACAAGTTTTAAGCAAAGTCGAGGTATCCAACCTTTTCCCTTACCTGAATTAGTATTTGGTAGCTTGCTTCGACGCTGGAATGCTTTTGCTCCGGAAGAACTGAACTTTCCAGCCGTTGAATGGGAAGGGCTAGTTTCTGCCTACGAATTGAAAACTTACGCTCTCAAAATGGAGGGTGGCTCGGAAATTGGCACTCAAGGATGGGTGCGCTATCGCTTTCCCAATCTAGAACAAGCCAAATTGGCGACAGTCTTAGCGCATTTTGCCTTTTTTTCAGGAGTGGGTCGCAAAACATCAATGGGAATGGGACAGACTCAGCTAGCTACTCATCCTCTTGACAAGGGAAGATAATTTCACGCCACTCAACATGAATGAACAATACAATCTCCCCCTGGCTTATTTGAATGCCTGGGAATATTGTCCGCGTCGCTTTTATCTGGAGTACCAGTTAGGGGAAACAGCCGATAACGAACATATTATTCTTGGTCGTCACCTTCATCGGAATGTGGACTGTGAAGGTCAATCTCTTGAGGGCGATACCCTAGTTTACCGCCAGCAGTGGGTGTGGAGCGATCGCTTGTTGGTCAACGGCATTATTGATGCGGTTGAAGAACGAGACGGTCAACTTGTCCCTCTGGAATACAAAAAGGGTCGGATGGCTCATCATCTCAGCGACCATTTTCAACTTTGTGGAGCGGCTTTGTGCTTGGAGGAGCGCACTGGGCGAACGATTACCTCTGGAGAAATTTTTTACTATGCCAACCGCCGCCGTCAAAAAGTTCCCTTTACGCCCCAGCTTCGTCACGCCACTGAACAAGCCATCCAAGCTGCCCACGCTGCTGTTATCAATTCTATGCCTGCACCGATTGACCATCCCCGAAAATGTCGGGACTGTAGTTTGCAAAATATTTGTCTTCCTAGAGAAATGAAACAACTACGTGCTTAAAGAGGGATTATGTCAGTTCTTTATGTTACCCAGCCTGATGCAGTTTTGAGCAAAACTCATGAAGCGTTCAATGTGGTGCTGAAACAGCCAGATGGTTCGTGGAAAAAACAACCCGTACCAGCTCAAACAGTAGAACAGATAGTCTTGATGGGCAATCCTCAAATTACTGGAGATGCTCTCGTCTATGCTTTGGAATTGGGGATGCCAGTTCATTATCTTTCGGCTTTTGGGAAGTATTTAGGTTCAGCTCTCCCCGGCTATTCTCGTAATGGTCAGCTCAGGCTGGCTCAGTATCAAGTTTATGGAGATGATGGGAGAAGACTAGATTTAGTTAAGGCTATTGTCACCACTAAAATTCACAATCAGTACCAGATTCTCTATCGCTACGGTCAAAAGGATAATCCACTCAAACAGCGCAAACAGTTAGTTAAGGAGCAAACAACCCTCAATGAAGTCCGAGGAATTGAGGGATTATCAGCAAGAGAATATTTCGCTTGTTGGTCAGCTATTTTGGGAGATAAGTGGACATTTACAGGTCGAAATCGTCGTCCACCGACAGACCCAGTTAATGCTCTGTTGAGTTTTGCCTATAGTTTATTGCAAGTCCAGGTAGTGGCAGCGGTACATGTAGCGGGATTAGACCCCTACATTGGCTATTTACACGAAACCACTCGCGGTCAACCAGCGATGGTTTTAGATTTGATGGAAGAATTTCGACCGCTGATTGCGGATAGTCTTATCTTTTCGGTGTTCAGTCACAAAGAGTTGAAGCCTAAAGATTTTACTGAAAGTTTGGGGGCTTACCGTTTGTCAGAGAACGGGCGCAAAACATTCCTTGAAGCCTTTGAGCGGAAGATGAACTCGGAGCTTAAGCATCCTGTTTTTGATTATCGCTGTACCTATCGCCGTGCTGTGGAATTACAAGCTCGGTTGTTGAGCCGCCATTTACAGGAAGGGGTGGTTTACAAACCACTGAGCTTGCGATGAGCAGCCAAACCCTATTTTATTTGGTCGTCTATGACTTACGTGACAATAAGGCAGCAAATAAACGGCGAAAGCGATTGCACGAGCTGCTCTGTGGTTATGGAACTTGGACTCAGTACAGTATTTTTGAGTGTTTTTTAACGGGGATGCAGTTTGCTAAACTCAAAGTCAAGATTGAGAAATTGATTAATCCAATAGAAGACTCCGTGCGGATTTATGTCTTAGATGCAGGTGCTGTGCGAAAGACAATCACCTATGGATCGCAGAAACCTCGACAGGCTGAAACGATCATCTTATGATCGTAGTCAGCGTCAAATCTGACGGGTCAAAGCGGGGGCGAAAATCCTGGGGAGCCGTCAAAACGCTCAGAACCTTGAAAATTAAAGAATTGAGCTTTTTAGGAAATTCCTAACTGTTGCTCGTTACCCCATTTGACAGTTCCAATTTTGGGAGCCGTCAGAATCAGTCCTAGAAATCCCTCCCAGACTGGATTTTAGAGCGCGGGCCTTTCAAATTAATGAACCCCGGCAACGGGATTGAAACACAAAAGGCTTTCTCCTCTCTTGAAGCCAATCTTGACTTTCAAATTAATGAACCCCGGCAACGGGATTGAAACATCAAATGGCAGGCAACCCCATCGGTCGGGCTGTCGCTTTCAAATTAATGAACCCCGGCAACGGGATTGAAACATTAGAGCGCCAGATACTGTAGAGGCTGACACTCTCGCTTTCAAATTAATGAACCCCGGCAACGGGATTGAAACTAGGATTTATCCAATAAATGAATGATAACCGTTTGCCATTCTTTCAAATTAATGAACCCCGGCAACGGGATTGAAACAGTTTTTCGTAAGCTTCATTCAGCTTTTGCATCTTCTTTCAAATTAATGAACCCCGGCAACGGGATTGAAACTCCCCGGCGCTGTAGCTGGAGCGGTTGCCGGGGCAACTTTCAAATTAATGAACCCCGGCAACGGGATTGAAACGTAATTAGCTACTTGCTCCAAGTCAATTCCCTTGGGACTTTCAAATTAATGAACCCCGGCAACGGGATTGAAACCATTTTGATATGTTGTCTTCAGACAAGAATAGGTTTCTTTCAAATTAATGAACCCCGGCAACGGGATTGAAACTGTGCAGATAAACTGCTTTGGGCTGCTGACTTTAAACTTTCAAATTAATGAACCCCGGCAACGGGATTGAAACTTGCGATATTCTTCTCTCTTCCCGATGGCAGCAACACTTTCAAATTAATGAACCCCGGCAACGGGATTGAAACATGCCAGAGTTGTCGCAGATGGCAAGTTTGGAACAGCTTTCAAATTAATGAACCCCGGCAACGGGATTGAAACATTCGGAGAGCCGCCCCTCGCGATAAAAGCCATAAACTTTCAAATTAATGAACCCCGGCAACGGGATTGAAACAACCTCCAATCAAGTTCCCTGAATTCTGGGGCACCTCTTTCAAATTAATGAACCCCGGCAACGGGATTGAAACTATCGGCTTGTATGCTGATGAAAACGCATACCTGACTTTCAAATTAATGAACCCCGGCAACGGGATTGAAACATGGCGACGGCCCCGGTGATGGCGACGGCCCCGGTGCTTTCAAATTAATGAACCCCGGCAACGGGATTGAAACACCCTTGAGCGTTTTCTGGCTCGTAAGTCATCAAGCTTTCAAATTAATGAACCCCGGCAACGGGATTGAAACTTATGGATTATGGGATCGAGATTACATTCAGCCCAGCTTTCAAATTAATGAACCCCGGCAACGGGATTGAAACTTCTCCAGGCTTAGCCTAAAAGAGTTTGCCCTTGGCTTTCAAATTAATGAACCCCGGCAACGGGATTGAAACTTTGCAGTTGCCATTGTTGTTGCCTCTTGGTTTTAAACTTTCAAATTAATGAACCCCGGCAACGGGATTGAAACAAGCCCCGACGAGCATAGAGCTTGCGGCGTGTGTCTCCCACTTTCAAATTAATGAACCCCGGCAACGGGATTGAAACATGACAACAACTGAAAGCGTGAACATCCGGAGAACTTTCAAATTAATGAACCCCGGCAACGGGATTGAAACAGGTTTGGGTAGCGCACGTCGCTGAAGCGCTGGGAGGACTTTCAAATTAATGAACCCCGGCAACGGGATTGAAACATGAGCAAGCTCAACCGTAAGGGCGTCAGTGGGAGGCTTTCAAATTAATGAACCCCGGCAACGGGATTGAAACTAACTGGCTTCTAAGCAGCTATCCGAAAAATTCTCTACTTTCAAATTAATGAACCCCGGCAACGGGATTGAAACACGCTAGGGCCTGACACATAGGAGCCAGTCCAAAGCTTTCAAATTAATGAACCCCGGCAACGGGATTGAAACCTTTTTCAAGCACCCTTTTGTATGGTTACGGGTTTGCTTTCAAATTAATGAACCCCGGCAACGGGATTGAAACTTTAATTTGCGACAAAGTAGCTCAGATCCTCCCCTACTTTCAAATTAATGAACCCCGGCAACGGGATTGAAACAGGAAGCTTTTGGTAGTAGTTTGCTACCTGCTCTACTTTCAAATTAATGAACCCCGGCAACGGGATTGAAACATTGTATTTCCCCGTGGCTCAAAAGGAGCAGGGTCCTTTCAAATTAATGAACCCCGGCAACGGGATTGAAACAGCATCAATGTGGGGGCTGCTGCCTTGCCTGCTGCGCTTTCAAATTAATGAACCCCGGCAACGGGATTGAAACTTAGTGCAAACAGTTATTAATAAGAGGGAAAGGGTTAGCTTTCAAATTAATGAACCCCGGCAACGGGATTGAAACAACCAATACCCATCGGCGGTTATCGATTGCAACGAGCGCTTTCAAATTAATGAACCCCGGCAACGGGATTGAAACCTGAAAACAGCACCACTTGAAAACCACAATGATTGCTTTCAAATTAATGAACCCCGGCAACGGGATTGAAACCCACTTGTGAGCAGGGTGCAGGCTCCGGTTTCATCGGGCTTTCAAATTAATGAACCCCGGCAACGGGATTGAAACGCGCATGGTGACATGGAAGCGATCGCGCCCAGTGTTCTTTCAAATTAATGAACCCCGGCAACGGGATTGAAACCAAATTGTTTCTGGTGCCGTTCCCGCGCTTCTCCAGCTTTCAAATTAATGAACCCCGGCAACGGGATTGAAACTTCCCCCCCTTGATTAGGAGCGATTCCAAGTAATCGGCTTTCAAATTAATGAACCCCGGCAACGGGATTGAAACAAATAATTTCAATTCAGTTAGACGGACGAGGCGAGGGCTTTCAAATTAATGAACCCCGGCAACGGGATTGAAACAAACCTTAGAAGCTTGTCGCGCCAAACTCTTAGAACTTTCAAATTAATGAACCCCGGCAACGGGATTGAAACAAGCTTACTCATCCCGACTTAGGCGGAAACAGTGCCTTTCAAATTAATGAACCCCGGCAACGGGATTGAAACTCGGGCAATTCCGGCACATTGTTTGGCAGTGCGAATTGGCTTTCAAATTAATGAACCCCGGCAACGGGATTGAAACTCCCATGAATTTAACAATGAAGTCCAAAATCACTGCTTTCAAATTAATGAACCCCGGCAACGGGATTGAAACCAGCTCGTTAGCTGTGCTGACAAATTGGATAATCTGCTTTCAAATTAATGAACCCCGGCAACGGGATTGAAACATTTCCAAGCGATATCGCCCGTCGATTACTTGATTTTCTTTCAAATTAATGAACCCCGGCAACGGGATTGAAACAGACTTCTATTCCTGGTAAAAAGAACAAAAAGCAAGTCTTTCAAATTAATGAACCCCGGCAACGGGATTGAAACTGTTGAACATCTGCCAGACCGCTGTAAGAGAGCTGAACTTTCAAATTAATGAACCCCGGCAACGGGATTGAAACTCGCCCTCCCCGACCTCCACAGTCTGCCCTTCCTGACTTTCAAATTAATGAACCCCGGCAACGGGATTGAAACACTCCTCCCTGATTGCAGGCGTAACAAGCCGCATTCAACTTTCAAATTAATGAACCCCGGCAACGGGATTGAAACTTTTCGGAGGAGGGACGACAAATGGCGTCTCGCACTTTCAAATTAATGAACCCCGGCAACGGGATTGAAACATACCCAGTTTTTAAGGAGCGTTTTGACCCTGGAAACTTTCAAATTAATGAACCCCGGCAACGGGATTGAAACTTTTCCCATCCTTGCTTGTACTCTTTGAGCGAAGGTCTTTCAAATTAATGAACCCCGGCAACGGGATTGAAACCAAGGCACGGCTCAATCACCTCGCTGAAAGTTTGCTGCCTTTCAAATTAATGAACCCCGGCAACGGGATTGAAACATATCTAATGATGCTGAAGCAGCACCAGCCAGAACTTTCAAATTAATGAACCCCGGCAACGGGATTGAAACCGATCGCAGTACTGAGTTTCGCCGGGGCATTCGTCGGCTTTCAAATTAATGAACCCCGGCAACGGGATTGAAACAAGCGATAAGCATAAGACTGACACCACAAACAACCCGACTTTCAAATTAATGAACCCCGGCAACGGGATTGAAACACAAGAGAAAGCGATCGCCCCTCGTTGGCTTCTGTCTTTCAAATTAATGAACCCCGGCAACGGGATTGAAACGCCAAAGAGCAGCTCTTGAGCTATCGGAAACCCAAAACTTTCAAATTAATGAACCCCGGCAACGGGATTGAAACAGCGATATCAGGAGTGTTATTCTGCATCCTCATGATCCTTTCAAATGGCGTTGCTGATTTGGTAATGCTATAGCTATTTCACAAGCAGATTCCTTCGTGGAAAAATCATTACTTTTCAGCAACGCCTTTCAAATTAATGAACCCCGGCAACGGGATTGAAACATCGCTCGACTGCGGAAGGAAATCCAAGGCTTGGAGGCTTTCAAATTAATGAACCCCGGCAACGGGATTGAAACAATTCCTCCACATCGCAACCCATAAGGGATCGCATTACTTTCAAATTAATGAACCCCGGCAACGGGATTGAAACGTACTCGTTGCTAGGAGCGGCGCGTGAAATATTTAACCTTTCAAATTAATGAACCCCGGCAACGGGATTGAAACCCTTCCAAGCTTGTAAGTGAAATTTCCAGTACCTCAGCTTTCAAATTAATGAACCCCGGCAACGGGATTGAAACTCTCTTATTCCTCTTTATCCGGCTTGTGTGGTTCTAGCTTTCAAATTAATGAACCCCGGCAACGGGATTGAAACTCTCTTATTCCTCTTTATCCGGCTTGTGTGGTTCTACTTTCAAATTAATGAACCCCGGCAACGGGATTGAAACTCGTCCGCCCCGCCCCCCTCTTGCCCCTAAGCCTGAAGCTTTCAAATTAATGAACCCCGGCAACGGGATTGAAACCTTTCTAATACTTGATGGCTACCTCTATGATCCAAGCTTTCAAATTAATGAACCCCGGCAACGGGATTGAAACCTTTCTAATACTTGATGGCTACCTCTATGATCCAACTTTCAAATTAATGAACCCCGGCAACGGGATTGAAACTTACTATGGCTTTCAACCTTCTGGATGGATGCAAACTTTCAAATTAATGAACCCCGGCAACGGGATTGAAACGCTCCTGCGATGGGGAAAAATATGATGGCAGTTCTAGACTTTCAAATTAATGAACCCCGGCAACGGGATTGAAACGATTGATAAGCGAGGAATAAAGCTAAGGTCATCTGACTTTCAAATTAATGAACCCCGGCAACGGGATTGAAACATGTACTCTAGTCCAGGATCAGGAACATACATTACAACTTTCAAATTAATGAACCCCGGCAACGGGATTGAAACAATGCTTTTATGTCTCGAAAATTGGCAGAAGTACAACTTTCAAATTAATGAACCCCGGCAACGGGATTGAAACATAATAACTTGTAGAGTTGCATATCATTAACCTTATAACTTTCAAATTAATGAACCCCGGCAACGGGATTGAAACATGGCTATAACTCGAAAGATACGGATCTGGAGAGAACTTTCAAATTAATGAACCCCGGCAACGGGATTGAAACACTTGAACTTTTTCATCTTCGTTTAAATTAGAAGTACTTTCAAATTAATGAACCCCGGCAACGGGATTGAAACCATCCCAACTGCTGGCTCAATTGCCAGTAGATACTAACTTTCAAATTAATGAACCCCGGCAACGGGATTGAAACAGTCTCTCGCAAGTAAAGCCACGGCGAATCTCAGAGCTTTCAAATTAATGAACCCCGGCAACGGGATTGAAACGAGTCAAGGGGATGAGCAATCGCGATCGCGGGATTCTAGCTTTCAAATTAATGAACCCCGGCAACGGGATTGAAACAAAAATTTGGCACTGCGCCACGGAAACACCCACTTACTTTCAAATTAATGAACCCCGGCAACGGGATTGAAACTTAAATGGAAATTAATTGGCATTACTGCGCGATGTACTTTCAAATTAATGAACCCCGGCAACGGGATTGAAACATTGTAGGGCTATTCCCCGATTCCAACCTCTTCCTAGACTTTCAAATTAATGAACCCCGGCAACGGGATTGAAACAAGCACTTGACGCTGTTCCTCAACTAATTCTTAACTTTCAAATTAATGAACCCCGGCAACGGGATTGAAACAGAACCCAGGCTCACCTAGTACACTTGTACGCGGTCGCTTTCAAATTAATGAACCCCGGCAACGGGATTGAAACAAGCATTGGATGGGATTCCATCCCTCGTTTTATCGTTTGCTTTCAAATTAATGAACCCCGGCAACGGGATTGAAACTCTTATCTAAAGAGCAATAGTTTTTTAGTAGTCAACTTTCAAATTAATGAACCCCGGCAACGGGATTGAAACTAATTCAAATGACAGGATTTATGCAAGGTACTGGCTTTCAAATTAATGAACCCCGGCAACGGGATTGAAACACTGTAGAGGGAATTACATATAGACCTAAGTAACCTTACTTTCAAATTAATGAACCCCGGCAACGGGATTGAAACGAACCCATCAGCATCACTCCCACCATCACCTCTGCTCTTTCAAATTAATGAACCCCGGCAACGGGATTGAAACCCTGTCAAGGTCTATGTGTTCGCCAAGCGCCAGAGCTTTCAAATTAATGAACCCCGGCAACGGGATTGAAACACATCGAGAACGCCAAGATCGTGACGACCTGGAATCGCTTTCAAATTAATGAACCCCGGCAACGGGATTGAAACCTTACTTTGGTCGGGAGTTCCAACAGCTTGCCAGGCTTTCAAATTAATGAACCCCGGCAACGGGATTGAAACACCCCAAAAAGAAGCCAGTTAAAGTTAGTTATAAGGGCTTTCAAATTAATGAACCCCGGCAACGGGATTGAAACGTGTAAGAGGTGCCAGGATTCCCCACTACCACGAGTAACTTTCAAATTAATGAACCCCGGCAACGGGATTGAAACCAGTTGCATTGCCTGCTTCTTCGGCGGCAGCTTCTCGCTTTCAAATTAATGAACCCCGGCAACGGGATTGAAACTCAACATTATTTTTCAATCCCGTTCAACATGAAGACTTTCAAATTAATGAACCCCGGCAACGGGATTGAAACACGACAGTAGATTAAGTGACAGTAGAAATCCTACAGCTTTCAAATTAATGAACCCCGGCAACGGGATTGAAACCGCTCATAGCAATGCATTAATTGTTCGCCAGTTGCCTTTCAAATTAATGAACCCCGGCAACGGGATTGAAACAGCAGACTCAATGCTCTAAACAGCGCATCTCCAAAACTTTCAAATTAATGAACCCCGGCAACGGGATTGAAACCAGCCAGCGACAGATTGCAAAACGGATCGACGTAAACTTTCAAATTAATGAACCCCGGCAACGGGATTGAAACCTCACTCAAACTACCGCGCAGGTTTTAAGAGCTGCAACTTTCAAATTAATGAACCCCGGCAACGGGATTGAAACGAAACAGACTTTGACGTTATCACCGAATCTATCGCAGAACTTTCAAATTAATGAACCCCGGCAACGGGATTGAAACTTGATGAAGATATTCTTATGGATATCATTGAAGGATACTTTCAAATTAATGAACCCCGGCAACGGGATTGAAACTTACCATGCCTCCCAGTTCTGATGCTTTTACCTGGACTTTCAAATTAATGAACCCCGGCAACGGGATTGAAACCTTGAAAGATGCAAAGCATGGCTCTGAATATTACCCTGACTTTCAAATTAATGAACCCCGGCAACGGGATTGAAACTTCATGAGGCGGTCTGAATTGGTTCCAGGTTTTGAACTTTCAAATTAATGAACCCCGGCAACGGGATTGAAACGCTCTATGGGACTTTTTAAACCGAAGATTCAAGATGCTAACTTTCAAATTAATGAACCCCGGCAACGGGATTGAAACTTGCTTTGCACTGGGATACTGGGGCGGAACTGGCAAGCTTTCAAATTAATGAACCCCGGCAACGGGATTGAAACTTACAGCAACGATCCGAGTAGGTTTTGGGATGTCCTTTCAAATTAATGAACCCCGGCAACGGGATTGAAACTTTGTCATGTGCTTGATTCAAAATCAAATAATCTAATCTTTCAAATTAATGAACCCCGGCAACGGGATTGAAACAGTAGCGATACCCCAAGTCTTCGGCAGCTTGACGGTTGCTTTCAAATTAATGAACCCCGGCAACGGGATTGAAACTGGCAGCGTATGCAATATTCGCCTGCTACGGTGTGCACTTTCAAATTAATGAACCCCGGCAACGGGATTGAAACAATTTCAGCAGTACATCAGGGCGTCCACCATACCTTACTTTCAAATTAATGAACCCCGGCAACGGGATTGAAACAATGAAACAAAAATACGGACGTTTTTAGCGTACATACTTTCAAATTAATGAACCCCGGCAACGGGATTGAAACTTTGCGACGAGCAAGGGCTTGGTTGATTACGTCTTCTTTCAAATTAATGAACCCCGGCAACGGGATTGAAACTTTGCGACGAGCAAGGGCTTGGTTGATTACGTCTTCTTTCAAATTAATGAACCCCGGCAACGGGATTGAAACCAGTATGACGACATCACCTTAGAAGCACCCTACGACCTTTCAAATTAATGAACCCCGGCAACGGGATTGAAACTAGCAATGTTTAAGGTCAGTTTCACCGTTAGCGATCTGGAGCTTTCAAATTAATGAACCCCGGCAACGGGATTGAAACCTCATAATATCCGTAATCCATATCTGCAATCCATTACACTTTCAAATTAATGAACCCCGGCAACGGGATTGAAACACGTAGGCTCGTCCATACACAAGCCGGGTTTCTGTTCTTTCAAATCAATGAATCCTGGCAACGGGATTGAAACTAATTCCCTTCCCTCGTTTTTTCAGCCATTTTTTACTTTCAAATCAATGAATCCTGGCAACGGGATTGAAACAATCGCCAGAGCGGATAAAACTGACCACTCAACCAGCTTTCAAATCAATGAATCCTGGCAACGGGATTGAAACCTTTGTCTACACTCTTGGGGGATTTTGCTTACAACTTTCAAATCAATGAATCCTGGCAACGGGATTGAAACTTTCCAGTACCTTGAGATCGCGCTTTTATGGGTCAATCTTTCAAATCAATGAATCCTGGCAACGGGATTGAAATAGGAGTGAGAGGGCGAGCGCTCACTTCAATGACCTGACAACGTTTCGCTTAGCAATGGAATGATGTAGTTGAGCCAACACCTCTCATGCAGAAAATGTAGAAGTCTGACCGTCAGCAGCTAATCAAGATTTTATAACCACTGCTATCACTCCCCTGAAGCTTCTCGACATTCAAACAGACTCCACCCAGCCAGTTCATCCTATGCTTGGGCGAGCGCCTGCACCCAAGACCCCTAAATAATCAAGAACTGCTCTCTGGTTCATCCTCTACCTCAACACCGTAGTCGGTGAACAGACGAGCCATAGAGATGCCCAGCGCATTAGCTAGCTTCTCAACGTTCTCCAGAGAGGGATTTCGCCCACCTCTCTCAATATCCGAAATGTAGGTTTGATGAAGCTCAGCTCGTTCGGCAAGTTCCTCTTGAGACAAATCCAATTCTCGCCGACGCCGCCTGATGGCTTTCCCAAAGCGATGGTTAATCTCTGATTGTTTTTTTCGACTCACTGCACGATTTTCAAGGAGTGCAGGTTATGAGTCCATAGACAATGAGTATTATTTTATAGACTTTAAGTTATAAAATAAATGCAGCCAGTTCTTGAGGAACTTATCTATGCCTAACATCCCTTCCCAAATCCCACCCTTCGCCGTACCAGAGGACATTCCCGAAATCCTACCTGAGCAACAGTTTCAGCTCGGTGATTCAGTACGCTGGCGTCAAGTTCCTCATCCAGACTTTGGTCGCATCCTCGGCGTTATCTACACCCACTCCTCCAGTTGTATTGCTACTGGACTGCATTACCTAGTTTTACTCGACGAGCAAAGCCCCCCACCATATCACCAGCTACGACTTCGCTTTTGAGCAAGACATCGAACGGCTCAATCAGTCATCTGTAGTTTGAATCAGAGGTCATCATGTCTTCTCAACCGACACGTCAACAAGTTCTAGAGCTGCACAATCAGATGTTTATCTCCCCCCAAGACTTCAGCTACCGTTGGGGATTAGGGTATGAACAATTAGCTCACATCTGCTGTCTTTCCAAATCCACCACTTACCACTGGCTCGGTGGACAAGCAAGCCGTCGAGAAGCTGGTCTTCCATACCAACGAATCATGGCGATGGCTGATTTTCTCCTCACCAATGCCGAACGAGTTCAGCCATTTTTGGAACGCTGGCACACAAGGCAGTAATCCGACAAACTGTTATGGCTTTGCAAATTGACAAAACTTTCTTGACCATCTGAAAAACCAGAGAGTACGGTGCAGTCAGTGTAATCTAGACACCGATTGTTTTATGACCTTTTTCTCCACCCGTAACGGCAATCAACCTTCCTCCACTATCGAGATTATTGGCGACCATATTGTGATTCGCGACTTAGAAATCCGTCACCCAGAGGCAGCTAACTACTTGAGACAATTGCCCCAGTCCCAACAAGAATCTACTCTCCTGAGTTGTGTGGAAATGGGTTTTGCCTGCATCCAATTCGCTCATGCCCGTCAGGATACAGCCTTTGTTGAGCAACGGATGCAAGCTCTACTTTCTGAATTCCAAACAGCCGTAAGCCGCATTGTCCAGTCTTTTGAAGAGGAGTTGGTCAGTCAAATTGGTACGGAAAATGGTCAAGTTTTGGCACCGCTCAAAGGACAAATTAATCAAACCGCAGCAGTGCTTACCGCTCAAGTGGATGGCGTCCGAACTCTGCTAGCACGGGATATTGACCCGCATAAGGAAACTTCCGTTATTGGCAGCGTTCTCAAAACCCTCACCAACCTTCTCAACCCCAAATTATCAGATTCCATCCAGGGGTCGTTTAAGGCAGCACTAGCGAATGTTACAGCAGACAACGGAACTCTAGCCAAAGCTGTAAAGAGTGTAGTCAGTGAAGCAGTAAAGCCCTTAGCGTCGGAAGTAGACAAGCTCCGCCAGGAAATTCGAGACAAACAGGTAACGCAAGCAGCACTTGAGCAGACAACAGCTAAGGGTGCTGCCTATGAAGAAATAGTTTTGGTAGAACTACAGGATTGGTCAAAGATTTGTGGCGCTGAGATTCACCACGTCGCCAAAGAAAATGAGCCAGGTGACATCCTCATCAAGCTCACTCCCAACTCAGTAGCGGCAACTGAAATTTCTATCATCATTGAGGCAAGAAACCGACCTTCTCAACCTTGGGGTCGCAAAATGATTTCCCAGCGATTGACCAAAGCACTAGCAAAGTATGAAGCGAATGCTGGAATTTTCTTGAGTCATTCCCGCCAGGGATTAGCACAAGAAATTGGGGAATGGACACAAGGAACCTGTGAATACGGATTGTGGGTTGCCACCACTCATGAGTTGCTCACGGTTGCCCTTCAGTTTCTAATTGTGCGGCAGCAATTAGCGACTCAACAAAGCTTTAACCCTAAGCTTGACTATGGTGTTATTGAAGCTCAGATTCAGCGCATTCAATCTTCCCTAAATTACATTAGCCAAATTAACTCTCACCTGACGTACTTACAAGAAAACACAGAGGGGATTCGCACAAAAGCCAAGGTGATGAAAGCAGAAATTCACAGTGCCCTTGGCTCAATCAGTGAAAGTCTTCGTGTTGTTTCTCGTGAAACATGAGGGTAAAATCAGCCGCAATTATCTCAACGCCAGCCGAAAAAACGTGCCTGAGCCTAATAGGTTTGAGCTGGTGTCAAATCGCGTGGTAAGAAATTGTATGAAATTAAGATGAAATAGAAGTGGAATGTAACACAAGTTCAGGCGAACGGGAAAAAGTTGATGAGTTGACCGCAAAAGAAATTGAGAAACCCAAGGTTCGAGGACACTGCTTATTCCAAAGAAATTTGGACTTGCACTGAGTACCCTAACCGGATAAATATTTTGATATGCTCTGAGCTGCTTTAGGTGAACTTTTGCTGTTGAAGTTTTGATTTAAAGTTGCTGAGCAACGTCTATAGACATGAAGCCACGAATCACATCAGCACATATCCACTAGCAAAAACGGCTGCAACTGAGCAACGCCTAACGGCATAAAGCCACGAATCACCGCCAGATGGTGTACTTTCTGCCCTCAGAAGATACTGAGCAACGCCTAACGGCATAAAGCCACGAATCACCAAAGTTCCCTTTAACTTTTACGCAAGGAACTAAATACTGAGCAACGCCTAACGGCATAAAGCCACGAATCACCTCTTTCACTGCAATCATCGTTGTTCCGTTATCATCCTGAGCAACGCCTAACGGCATAAAGCCACGAATCACAAAGAGAATGTCGGAAAGAAGTGTCAAATAGGTAATTCTGAGCAACGCCTAACGGCATAAAGCCACGAATCACTCCTTTACATGGTTTAGCGTCTGACAGAGCTGGGAACTGAGCAACGCCTAACGGCATAAAGCCACGAATCACAGCAAAAGGGAAACCCTTTGACTGATAAAGGCTCATTTACAATCTTACAAGCACCTTTGGGATAGAGAACCCAAAAACACAAAACTTACAAAATATCCTTTACCTTCAGCCCCTCAAACCCAGTCCCTATAAACTTTTCCAGAAATAGCAAGCAGGTTTCTCCTTGACTAAATTGCCATACCCCTCACCCTGTAACCCTGTGGGCTATTTTTTTACTTTAAATTCCCTTTTCCATCAGAGATACTTGTCAAATCGGAGATTGAATCATCGTCCACGCCAAATCAGGAGGTGGTGAGCTTGCCATTTCCTCCATCCGATACCTCAAAAATCGGGTATTTCTTGACCCTACATGGTCAACCCAATAGGGTAAGGTTAAACTGCCTTGATTATCCCTAATCGCCCACTGTTTGACTCCCTCTAGATAATCTTCCCTTGCAAGTTTGATCGTTTTAATCAACTGGTCGCTTTCTCCCAAAAACAAACAACCAAACCGTCTTACTAGCTCAGGATGGTCAAACGCGAACTGTATCCTCTCCCTTAAACTTGGTTGTATCTTCTCCCCGTCAGAACGAACCCAAATCAAACACTTCAGATTAGACAAAATTTCTTGATAACAGGGAATAACATTCTCTGGATGGCTAAAATCAGCATTCTTAAACCGTCTCATTTGACGCAAAATTCGTGATTTTTTGGGGGTAGATAACATAGCGATCGCCAATTCTACCCCACAGTGGCGATAGACATCCGTTTCCCCTACCAAAGATAACAACATCCCATACACTGTCGCTGGAGGAGGGACAGGATAGCTTTTTCCCATTTCCCTTGCATGGGACTCCCGAAAAGTCGCAAATGGAACATCCAAATAGAGAATTAATGGTGCAATCATTTTGATTCTTATAATCCCAAATCTCTTTTAATCACTGCTTTCAAAGCTTCAATCAGTTCATTCCGATTACGATAAATATGCGCGTTCTTAAAAGGAGAATTATCAAAATTATCCAATTGCTGTAACTCCTTAACGATTGTTCCCCCAACCCACAATTGATTAGGGTCAATCTGTCCACATTCCACTTCATCTATAAACTCTTCTGTGAATTTTGCTTTCTTACTCTTAGGATCGCAATATTCAAAGCAATAGGAAATATATGAAGCAAAATTAGTTGTCCATTGAAATACTAAACTATCGGGGCAGAAAGGATAATTAAAAATATTACTACTCCCTCCTACTTTAGGCAAATTTATAATTCCATCTATTAGAGGTAAAATCCGCGAAACATCTTTGAGATGAGTAGCATTAATTCCAAAATAATATTGATATCGAGTGGCATGATATTCTGTAAAGTGAAGCGATGTACTATCCTTTTCTCTACCACTTTTTGCCCCTAACT
The DNA here is from genome assembly GCF_039962015.1 of Trichocoleus sp. AS-A1. Lineage (NCBI taxonomy): Bacteria > Bacillati > Cyanobacteriota > Cyanophyceae > Leptolyngbyales > Trichocoleusaceae > Trichocoleus > Trichocoleus sp. AS-A1. Next base: position 205,031 of record NZ_JAMPKG010000003.1, read on the forward strand.
TGACTGCACCATCATAAGGCGTTAACGAAACAGCCATATTCATCCCTAAAGCACCCAGTCGCTGATTAGGAGTGCTGATTTTTGTTGGTTTCTTTTTTCTCTTTGTTGTTGAAGTCTCCTCCTCTGTTTCAGCAGACTCTAATAAAGCAAACCCAAAAATATCATCATCATAAAATTGTTTTGGATCGAAATCTTCACTCGTTAACCGATTAATATGTTCGTCTTCATTCCAAACTCGATTAACTGAATAACCTTGCTTTTGAAGATAAAAACGTAACGCCCAACGAATCGCACTTGAACCTACAAAAGAATGAATATTCCCATTCCAATAGCCTTTTTGCAAAGTAGTCTTATTTCCTCGTCTAATGTCATGATTTAAGGATGCTAAACCGTAACGAGTGAGGACTGTTCCGTAAAGATAATAATTGGGGATATTATTGTTATTCTTCTTCTGACTCATCATTCATTTCTCCTGGTTTTTGATTGTTTGGGAATGAACTATCATCCCCATTTTCGGGTTTATCTTTAGGTTTATAACTGGCAATCGCGAACAATGACCAAATTCTTAGTTTTTGCCAAGGTGAATTTTTAATTAGTAGTAAAATCTCTTCTTGATGCTCATTAAAATACTTATTTATTCCCCCTCTTACTAAAAAGTCGGACAAATATTCCTGAAACGACAATTCATCATAGCAATAGTTTATCTCTGCCCTTAATCGTTCAACTTTCTTCTTAATTGGAGACTCTTTTCCTTCTTCTGCTTTGACATCCTCTGTTTTGGCATACGTTTTAGCAAAGTTGCCCCTCATCGCTTGCTGAAATACCTTAGTAAAAATAAGATACTGCTTGTCTTCTTCACTCTTTTCTGCCATTATTGTAAATCCTTCTCGATTGAAAAATAACTGGTTAAATAAATATCCTTTTGAATCCTCTATCACCAATTTTTCCCAAAAGTTAGACCACCAATGGATTTCTTTTACTAAATTATCAGCAATTAGGGAGCGAATCAAATTCACCTTAATAAAAATTTGCTTGGGTTTAATCTTCTGATAATTGGTTTGAAAGTATTTTTGAACCTGTTGATAAGTGATTAAAGTATTCTGATAAATTTTAATTTCTTCTATACTCATTAATGTCCTTTGACGAGAAGTTTGATTCATTTTTTCATATAACCAAACTTGACAAGCTTGATAGTAGTCGCCTTCAGGCTGAATATCGTCTAAGCTGTAATAAAGTAATCCTGCTTCACCAAGGCTACCAACATGAAGCTGTTTAGCTTCTAATTGCTGTAATCGCCATCTTCTTTGAGAAGCATCTTCAAAATCCTTGATTTCTGGGATCACCACTAGGTAGCGATGGGGTTTCTTTTCCTTCAAGTCTTCTGATGGAATATGAAGTAAGCAATAATGGCAAACTACTGGTACAAATAGTAATGCTAAGGCGTATTCAGGTTTCTCTTCCAGTTTTGTAGTATTCTGCGTCCTAGCATGGCGGACAATTCCCCCTAAATACAACCAACTGGTTATTTGAACATAATCCTGTCTGAGTTGTTGGGTATTTGCCTCACATAACTTCTCTGCAAAAGTTTGATGTGCGTACCAATTTAGGGATTTGTATTGATACTCAACTTTTTTTTCTTCAACCTTTAGTTCAGTGTTAACTATCTCTCCCGCTTGATAAAACTTATTAAGACGCAGGAAAACAGCGCATATTCCCTCATGAATATGGATTTTCTGCCTTAAATCTATTCCATCATTGTCTAATCCTCTTAAATTAATTAAACCTGTATCATCTAATTGAAAAGACTCCTTAATTAACCAAGATAGGGCGACAAAATCACTTCCTTGCCAGAATAATTCAATCGTATCAACAGTCAAAAACCATGATATGTGTCCTCCACGTTGATGAGATGAGGGATATTGCTTTTCTAATCGCTTTAAAGTCATGTAAAGTCCCGTCATTCCAGCGCGGTGCATTATTGTCGTATCCGCAGCTTCGAGAGATAGGGAAATTTTGGGTTGGGTAGTAACCACGATCAGGTTTCCTCTTCTTCCTTGCTGCGAGTCGCTGGAACAAATATTCCACACATCATCTTTCGTTTCCCGCCAATGCCCTGTTCTTGCAACGTTAAGGAATCTTCTGAGTTGAGTTCGCTGATTTTTACGCCAAATCCTCTAACTTTAAACTGTTTCCCTTCTTTATTGATGGTTAATTGCCTTCGTTGAGGTGTTCCATCTTGTCGGGTAAGAAGTTCAATTTTCCCTTGTATTTCTAAATTATCCAGTTGCCGTTGAACAGCTTCAATAAAGTTAGTAGGGTCTTGAAACCCTTTAATTATCACTAATCTGGAATAAACGCTTTCTGAAGAAGTTAACAGTTTGTAGTCGGGAATATCTAGTTGATAACAATGTTGACCTATTTGAAAAGCTTGACCAGCTAAATAAGCATAAATCAAAGGAATTTGTTGATGATGAATCCGAATTTTTAGGCGAGATTGAGCAGTGAGTTCAAGGAAATTGTTGCTGGTCGGTATTCCGGCAATCGGATGAATTCCAATAGAGTCTAGTTCATGAAGGGGAGGACAAATACGGGACAAAGCAGAATAGATAGGATAACCATTATCAAGAGGGATGGGTGAGCCTCTTAGTTTAAACGTTAGGTCTACATATTCTTCGCTGTTAATGAATTTGGCTGTCATAGATATTTCATTAAAATAATAATGATGAGTATTGTATAATTTACTAATGTTTTAAGTATTCTAGTAGATAATGATTTATTTTAAGATTTAGAAATATCTTCTATCTCAATCTTAAAGCAAATTTAATAATTTTTAACCAAAAATCAATGGTGATGGATATTAATGTAATAGAAATTAAACCCTACACTAATCATGAGCTATGGAGTCCGGAGAAGTTTCTTATGCCTCCCCGAAGTCCTTTGCATCATTTAGAACCGATTGGTGTGGGAACTCCTACAGTTGAGAGTTTAACCAGCTATGTGACACGGTTAGCTCAATCTCATGGAGTTTTTGTCAGTACATTACTATCGAGAATAGTTAATCCCCTCTTGCAGCGAACCTTTATCAAGGATTCTACCAGTAGAGGATTAGAACCGTTTTTTAACCGTTCTCATGTTTTAAATGGATATGGAACGATAGCTACTGATTTTGTTGAGGTTCTTAACCAATTAACCTTGTCTAATAAGTTAAAGTTTTTAACATTGATATCCTTTTCAAATATTTTAGTTGCAAAAGGCTTATTACGTCCTTATAAAGCTTGGTGCCCAATATGCTACGAACACTGGAAAAAAAATCTAGAAGTTATTTATGAACCCCTTCTATGGTCACTCAATGATGTCAAGGTTTGTTTAATACATCAACATCCTCTTGTGCAAGATTGTCCTCATTGTTATCGCCAATCACCTTGGTTAAACTGGAAATCCAGTTTAGGCTATTGTTCACAATGTTCTCAGTGGTTAGGAGGAGGTTCTAATACTTCAGTAGTTACTCAGGAGAGATGGATAGCCGAAACTTTAGGAGAATTAGTTGCGAATGCAGAGCAGTTATCTTCTGTACTTACTCAAGAGCATATACAAAAATCTTTTACTCATGTAGTGCATCAAGTTACCGAGGGTAATATAGCTGCTTTTGCTGCAATGCACAAAATTCCTAAAAATACTTTTTGGGGTTGGTATTGCGGGAAAAACTGTCCCCCTTTATCTGCTTTAATACAAATTTGCTATAATTTTAAAATTTCTCTATCTCAGTTCTTTACGCAAGATTTCAATCTATCAACTATCCATGCTCAAAAGCTGAAGGTTGAGATGGAATATTCTAAGAAAACGCGCTCATCTCCGAGAACGCTAGATTTAAATCATATTGAAAATACCCTGAGCATCATTTTGTCCCAAGTAGAAGAGCCACTACCAACAATTACAGAGATAGCGGAACAGTTGAAAATTAATAGACGAGTTCTTTCAAGGCATTTCCCTGTACTATGCCACAAAATCGTCACGAAACGCCGCAATTATATGCGTATGATTCACTTAGCTGCTATTGAGCAGTGTTGTCAAGAAATTAAAGAGGCGATTGTCTCACTCCAGCGATCAGGAGAATACCCAAGCGAGTCCCGCGTGTGTGAACTGATTAGTAACCCCGGCTATTTTCGTTATCAGCAGGTTCGGCTACTCTATAAGCAAGAGCTTCAAGCTACTTAAAGTAGCTTGTGAGCTTTCAGTATGAATGAGGAGAGGATAGTCGATCGTCTACATCTTTCTCGTCATTTTTTTCAGGCATAGTTTTGCCGCTATGGTTTTCAGGCATAGCTTTGCCGGAGCGGCAAAATCAAACTTTAAATGACACAGCCACCTATAGCGGCACCAAAAAAAATAATGGACACAACTGGATTCGAACCAGTGACCCCCACGATGTCAACGTGGTGCTCTAACCAACTGAGCTATGCGTCCGTCCGACGATTTATAAATGTAGCATAGCTTTTTATAAAAGTGCAAATAATTCTCGCTAAGCAATGGAACTTAGAACTCGGCAACTAAGATGCAGAAACTCCATCGCTGTTGTCATCCGGGTCTGATAAAATAGCGAGGTTGTTCAGACAGAAATCGTCATTGAGCCAATCCATTGACATTCCTAAGCTTGATGCCTTAGCGCAAGAACTGGCGACTATCCAGCAAACAGGTTCCAAACGGATTGCCCTGCTGGGGTCGCGTCACGTTCCGATCACCCATCAAAATCTCATTGAGATGATGAGCTATGCCTTGGTTTTAACCGGGAATCGACTCATCACCTCTGGTGCTACCGGAACCAATTTTGCCGCCATCCGAGGGGCGATGCGAGCCGATTCTAGCCTGCTGACTGTAATTTTGCCCCAAAGCTTAGAGCGTCAGCCACGGGAATCGCGGGAGCAGTTGGAACAGGTAATGCATTTGGTAGAAAATCCCGAAAACGACAATTTATCGCTGGCTGAAGCCAGCGCTCTATGCAATCAAGAGATAGTTTCTCGGTGTCAGCAGCTAATCTGTTTTGCGTTTCACGACAGCCACACCCTGCTCAAAACTTGTCAGGATGCGGAAGAACAACGCAAAGTGGTGACTCTGTTCTACTTTGATTAAAAAGACGCGATGCATTAAGAGCGCTACCGCTGGCGTCTCTACAATAAAGCTATGATCCCAGTACCTGCTATTCTGCTCGACTGCATTGCCGCAGCCGCTGTTCTGATTTATATCCCCTTTTTGGTGGTGGGTTACGCCCGTGTGACTGTGGGGTATGACACGGCGGCTCCGCGAGCCATGTTTGATAAGCTGCCTCCCTACGGACAACGAGCCACTTGGGCGCACCAAAACTCGTTTGAAGCATTTATGATATTTGCGGCGGCAGCCCTGATGGCTTATGTGACAGGTGTAGATTCGCCCTTGGCAGCGATCGCAGCGATCGCCTTCGTTGTTGCCCGGTCATTATACTCCGTTTTTTATATTCTCAATGTCCCAATCGCGCGATCGCTGATGTTCGGCATCGGTACCCTGAGCAGCGGCACCTTATTTGCCCTCAGCCTACTTTCTGCCAATAGCAATTAGCGATTTTTCTAATATCAATTTAGCCAACCACTAACGATTCTTTATGGCTTCTACATACTCTTTTGATATTGTCAGCGATTTTGACCGGCAAGAATTGGTCAATGCCGTAGACCAAACTGAGCGGGAAATAAAAAGCCGCTTCGACCTCAAAGACACTAAAACTACCCTTGAATTAGGCGACGACGTTATTACAATTAGCACCGATAGCGAATTTACCTTGGATGCTGTTCATACCATCCTGCAAATTAAATCTGCCAAGCGCAACCTTAGCTTGAAAATCTTTGATTATGGCAAACCTGAATCAGCGGGTGGTAGTCGCATTCGGCAGGAAATCAAACTGCGTAAAGGACTCAGCCAGGAAATCGCTAAACAAATCACCAAACTAATTCGGGACGAAATTAAAAAAGTGCAACCCTCAATTCAAGGTGATGCCGTGCGAGTTTCTGCTAAATCCAAAGATGACTTGCAACTGGTAATTCAACGCTTGAAGCAGGAAGATTATCCGGTTGCTTTGCAATTTAATAACTATCGCTAAACGGTTTTTAAACGCAAATAACGCGGAGGTTTTGCAAAAATACGCAAAATTTTGGTTGTTCTCTGCATTTTTGGAGTGGTTAAAACTTAGGGTGAACAGTGCCCTTGAGTTAACATCATTCTAAAAATAAAAGCCCAATTTCTTTGTGAAAATATCCCAGCAAGACAATACAGATGAAGTTATTCCTTGCTGCTCTTGGTGCAGTCATCATTGGTTACGTGCTGGGATACTCTGTCAAAATTATCCGTCAAAGTAATGAAGCCTTAGTAGAGCGCTTGGGTCGATACCATCGAACGCTGAAACCAGGTATCCACTTTATCTTGCCTTGGCTCGATACGATTGTCTATCAGAATACAACCCGCGAACAGGTTTTGGAAATTGAGCGCCAGCCAGCGATCGCAAAAGATAATGTGTCCCTAGAAGTCGATGCAATTGTGTATTGGCGCATCCTAAATTTAGAACGCACTTATTACACTGTTGAAAATATTGAGATAGCGTTAAAAAACTTGGTTATCTCTATCCTGCGCTCTGAAATTGGTCGAATTAAGCTAGAGCAAGCGGTTCATTCTAGAAGCGAAATCGCTCAAACTTTATTGCAGCAATTAAATGAGGCGGTTGCGAATTGGGGGATCAAGATTACCCGTGTCCAATAGGATATTGCTTTTTTAGAAAAATACTGGAGCCTCTGAAATTGGGAAAGCTGCTGAAATTAAGACTAGAACCTGCTAATGTCTGAGCCAGAGGAGAAATGGATAAACAACCAAAAATCGACCGCCAGCGAGAGCATCAAGCCAATGAGCGGACATTTCTCGCTTGGTTGCGTACCTCGATTGCATTGATTGGATTTGGGTTTGCTTTAGCTCGCTTTGGTTTATTTCTACAGCAACTGCAAACCGCCGTCACAGGTCAGGATAGCACTTCTCACTCGTTCATCAGTTCCCAGAGCCTTGGCATCAGTCTGGTGGTTGCTGGCATTGTCCTAATTGCCTTTGCTGCATGGCGCTACAACCAGGTTTTTTGGCAAATTGAGCGTAGCGATTATCAGGCAAATCGTCTGTTTGTCTGGATAACGGCTGGAGTGGTGATGATTTTAGGTGTCCTCAGTATCCCTGTCCTCCTCTGGCGACAGCTACCCGTTCCTCATACTCCCTCTTCTAGCAAAAGTGGTAAAGTTTATCGCCAGCTTAAGCAGCCTGCTGCCTCTTTTGCACAAACTGTAAAGCATCAAAATTTTTAGAAAAAGTGCCTTTCTTTTTATTTGCATCAAAAAAGTGAATCAAAATTATTTGAAAATCGTAAAGTTTGTTTTTGAAAGTCTAAAAAACTTTACTTTGAATTAAGGGGTTTGAAAATCAGGGTTGGTGAAATCCTGCGATTTTATTTATGTGTTTTATAATTTTAAGGATATCAATCTGAAAACTTAATTAAGTTTTCAGCATTCAATAGATGTGATGGGATATTTAACTACGAGTTTGGATTATTTTTAAGTCGGTGATTCAAATCACATATAGGCATACAAGAACCAGATGAGATGCGGGTTTAAAACTCTTGATTTAACGTGATTTGGTGCAGGAAAGCTTAGTTTGCATCGCTGCGAATTCTATTTGAACCGGCTCTGGTGCAAGATGTAAATTGAAGCAACAAATATTTAACAATACAGCTAAATTTCTTGGGACGGAAACGAACTTTGGCAAGGTTTATTTTTCAGTAAATGAGAACAATATTAAAAGATGTTTCGGTGAAAATACTGAGGCTTTTTGAGCGGGAATAGACTCAGATAGAATCGAGTTAACAATAAATACTTGTGAGGGTTGCGATGTCGAGAGTATTAGTCGTCGATGATGTGCCGACTGAACTAGAGATGATTTGCCGAATTTTACAAGAAGCGGGGATGGAAGTGGTGAGAGCGAGTGATGGAGAGGAAGCGATCGCTCGCATCCAGGAGAAGCCACCCGACCTCGTGATATTGGATGTGGTCATGCCACGAATGAACGGATTTGAAGTGGTGCGGGAGTTACGAGAGAACGAGGAAACCAAACACTTACCTGTCGTGTTTTGTACGCAAAAAAATACAGAGATTGATAAAGCTTGGGGAATCGAGCTGGGAGCCGATGCTTATGTAAGTAAGCCACTTGAGGCGAAACAGTTTATTAATCTGGTGCGACGCCTTCTCTAAGAATTAAAAATTAAAAATTAAAAATTAATCAATAATTATAATTTTTAATTTTACATTTTTAATTGTTTATGCCTCGCCAATTCGTTCTCTTTGGTCAAGACAAGAGCCTGTTTGCAGTCGAACTAACAGCAGTCAGAGAAGTGCTGGTTTTGGGCGATCAGACCATTACCGCTGTTCCGAATACGCTTCCTTTTTTATTGGGTTTAACCAATCTGCGAGGGGAAATTCTGGCAGTAGCAGATTTTGGTCGGTTCATGGGTGCCGACCCTGTGGAAAGTCACGAAGCTCGGAGTCGGATTTTAGTCGTAGAAGCGCCCGACCCGCGCGATATCAATCTCCCATCGATGCGGATGGGATTAGCAGTTTCTCATGTCGAGGGTGTGCTATCTCTCGATCCCGATCAAATTGTCTCGGCAGCAGAGGTGAGTGAGGAACTGGCTCCTTTTTTGCGAGGCTTATATGACTGTCAGGGACGCTTACTCATGATTGTGGATGTAGAAGCGATCGCGCATTCGGATCGCTGGTAAATCATAGATTGCCGGAGCCATAAGATGGAAAGTTCATATCAGCCGATAGAGGTGCCTCAGTCTTCCGACCTCATCGGGACACTTCAATCCTTATCTAAAAAAGCCACTATAGCAGTCATTGCAATCGGTTGTGCGGTACTACTAGGTTGGATGTTTAACATTCCCATCCTGAAAAGCATCTTGCCAGGTCTGGTAACGATGAAAGCAAACGCAGCGGTGTGTTTTATCCTCAGCGGTACATCGTTGTGGTTGTGGCACCGTTATCCCGCTGACGAGTCGAAGCGCCGCTGGGGACAATGGTTTGCGGGGATCGTTGCGATCGTCGGTTTGCTGACACTGATGCAGTATGTTCTGGGGTGGGATTTCGGCATTGACCAACTTCTGTTCAAGGCGTCGTCAGACACCTTTGGCACTTCCTCCCCTGGTCGGATGGCTCCCAATACTGCCCTTAATTTTTTGATGTTGGGGGTGGCTCTACTGCTGTTTCTCGGCCCCTATATTAATTATCAAGCCGCTCAAATTCTTAGCTTAGCGGCATTCTCAGTCGCCTTGCTGGGGGTACTGGGCTACCTTTATGGTGTGAAATCCCTTTATGGGATTAGCTCTTACACCCAGATGGCATTGCACGCAGCAGTGGGATTTGCGCTTCTTAGCACCGGCATTCTGTTTGCTCGTCCAGATCGAGGGGTGATGGCAGTTGTCACCAGCCAGAATGCAGGGGGTATGATGGCGAGGCGGATGTCACCGGCTGTACTTGGGATTCCGCCACTTTTAGGTTGGATAATCTTAGCCGGGTACCGGGCGAAGTCTTTGGAAACCGAGATCGCCATCTCGGTTTTAGGTAGCTTGAATATTATTGTTTTTGCCGTTCTGATTTGGTGGAATTCTCGAAACCTGAATGGCATTGATATCAAACGCCAGCGGGCAGAAGCAGAACTTCGCAATCTGAATCAAGAACTCGAACAACGCATCGATGAGCGCACGGCAGAATTAACGGAAGCGAATCAAGAACGCGATCGCTTCTTTACTCTCTCTCTTGACCTGCTGTGTATTATCGGATTTGACGGCACCTTTAAGCGCCTCAATCCTTCATGGACAAGAATCCTGGGCTTCGCGGTCGAGGAACTTTTGGCTCAACCGTTTATTGAGTTTATCCATCCAGATGACCGAGACAAGAGCTTAGCCGAAGCCGAAAAACTGACTATTGGTTCGCAAGTACTGTATTTTGAAAATCGCTACAGGTGTAAAGATGGCTCCTACCGATGGTTAGCGTGGACTGCGAACGCGGCTGCTGAAAATCAAGTGATGTACTGCATTGCCCGTGACATCACCTCAAGCAAGCAAGCAGAAGCAGCGCTTCGGGAAAGTCAAGAACGCCTAGAGGCAATCATCGACAATTACACAGCCGTCATCTATCTCAAAGACTTGGAAGGTCGTTACATTCTGGTTAATCGCCAGTACGAACGCCTCTTCCACACGACCAAAGAGCAGGTTATTGGCAAGACTGACTACGATTTCTTCTCGAAAGAAATCGCTGATGCTTATGGTGCCAACGATCGCCAGGTACTTGAAACCGGAACTTCTTTAGAAATGGAAGAGGTTGCACCTCAAGATGACGGACTCCACACCTACCTTTCCACGAAGTTTCTCTTAAGAAATTCGACAGGAACTACTTACGCCCTCTGTGGGATTTCCACCGACATCAGCGATCGCAAGCGGACAGAAGAAGCATTGCAGCAACAGGTGCAGATGCTGGATTTAGCCAATGACACCATAATGCTTCGGGATCTCGACGATCGCATCGCTTATTGGAATCAAGGCGCAGAAAGACTATACGGCTGGACAAAGGAAGAAACCGTAGGGCAATACATCCACGCATTTTTAAAAACCATCTTTCCCCAACCCGTCGAGGAAATTAAAGCCGCGTGCCTGCGGGATGGACGCTGGGAAGGTGAACTCATCCACACCAAGCGCGATGGGACACAGATCGTTGTCGCGAGTCGCTGGACATTGCAACGGGAGGAATCCGGTCAGCCTAAAGCGATCCTAGAAATCAACAATGACATTACTGAGCGCAAAGCTGCTGAGGAAACCATCCGTCAGAACGAGGAAAGGTATCGCTCATTGATCGCCGCCACCTCGCAGATAGTCTGGGCGACAGATGCCCAAGGACAAGTGGTTGATATGCCAGCTTGGAGAGCGCTTACAGGTCAAAGCAAGGAACAAGTGAAAGGCTGGGGATGGATGGACGCCGTGCATCCAGAAGATCGCGATCGCACTGCCCAGATTTGGTCTAAAGCCCTTGAAACGAAAAGTCTCTATCAGGTTGAGTATCGTATCCGAGCCGCAGATGGCAGCTATGGATACTTCTGGGTTCGCGGGATTCCCGTCTTGGCAGAAGATGGTAGTATCCGCGAGTGGATTGGCGTCTGCACCGACATTAGCGATCGCAAACAAGCGGAAGCAGATTTACAGCGAACAGCAGCAGATTTGGCTCGTTCCTCGGCTGAACTTCGGCAGCAAACCAGTATCTTGCAATTAGTACTCAACAGTATGGGTGAGGCAGTCATCGTCGCCGATGAAACCGGAAAGTTTTTACTGTTCAACCCCGCTGCGGAGAAAATGTTCGGATTGGGTTCAGGAGATGCCCCCCCCGATCGATGGTCAACGCAGTATGGCTTGTTTTTGCCCGATACCGTGACCGTTTACCCAACCGCAGATTTACCGATGACAAAAGCGATCCGAGGCGAAGCCGTTGACGACGTAGAGATGTTTACTCGTCATCCTGGTATACCAGAAGGTTTGTGGGCAAAAATTAACGGCAGACCGCTGAAGGACGACAACGGTGTCCTCAAAGGCGGGGCGATTGTTTGTCGCAACATCACCAGCGACAAGCAAGCCCAAGAACGTTTACAACAACTCGCCAAGGAGCAGGAACGCCTGCTGCAAGAACTGAAAAACCGGCAAAATGCCCTTGATGAATCGGCGATTGTCAGCGAAACCGACTTAAAAGGAACCATTACCTATGCTAACGAGCGGTTCTGCCAAATCTCTGGATACACCCAGGAAGAACTAATGGGGCAAAACCATCGCATCGTTAACTCTGGCTACCACCCGAAATCCTTTTTCCAAGACTTCTGGGCTACGGTTTATCGGGGCGGTGTATGGAAAGGAGAAATCAAAAATAAGCGCAAAGATGGTTCTTTGTATTGGGTTGACACTACAGTGTCCCCAATCTTTGACACTAATGGCAATATCATCAAATATATCGGGATTCGCTTCGACATTACCCAGCAAAAAGAAGCGGCTGATAGACTTATCAAATTAGCAGAAGAGCGAAAAATTGAGGCAGATTCTCTAACTCAACAAGTCGTCAAGCTTTTGGGTGAAATTAAGGGTGCAGCCAAGGGAGATTTAACGGTTAAAGCTCAAGTCACCAATGACATCTTAGGAGCATTAGCAGACTCTTTCAACTACCTTGTCACCTCTTTACGGAAAGTGGTCATTAATATCCAAGATGCAGCGGCACAAGCTAATCAAGCTACAACGGCATCGATTGGTAACACTAACGAACTCGCACAGCAAGCGCGTACCCAAGCCTTGCAAATTGAGTCCACCTTAAAACAAATTGAGCGGATGCTCAACTCGATTAAAGATGTCTCAGATGCTGCAAAACGAGCCGAACAAGTGGCACAGCAAGCTGCTACCACAGCAGAAATGGGAGGACAAGCTGTAGACCGTACAGTTGATGGAATTAACGAACTCCGCCAAACGATTGCCGAAACTTCAAAAATGATGAAACGTCTAGGCGAAGGGTCGCAACAAATTGGCAAAATTGTAACATCTATTTCTCAAATTGCTTCTCAAACAAACTTGCTGGCATTGAATGCCACAATTGAGGCAGCACGCGCCGGAGAACAAGGGCAAGGCTTCGCAGTCGTAGCGGAGGAAGTTCGCAAGCTCGCAGAACGCTCTGCCTCAGCAACCGAAGAAATATCAGAGATTGTGAAAACAATTCAAGATGAAATTAGTCGGGTGATGAGGGCAATGGAATCCGGTACTCAACAAGTTGTTGAAGGAACGCACATTGCCGCAGCTGCCAAGACGAATCTGATTGCGATTATTGAAGTCAGCCGCGAAATTAATGCTTTGGTACAAAACATTACTCGTGCTGCTCAAAAACAGACAATTTCGGCAGAAGAAATTGCAGGCAGCGTGAAGCAGGTGAACGCTATTTCTACCAACACTGCCCAAAAAGCTGAAGACGTAACGAATTCACTTGGTGGGTTAGCTGTTGTCGTGAATAAACTCCAAAGTTCAGTGACAAACTTCCGCTCGCAATAAGCAGTCAAAGATTCAGAACCTCACTCCGGCATCCCTTATCGCTTTTTAGCGAGGGGTGCCGGAGGGAAACAGAAAAATGCCAGACCAATCAAATGGAGTAATTAAAATTAATAACTTCATTTTTTTATTTAATACCATTCCGATTTATGTTTACACTAGGCAAGTTTTTTAACTAACAATTAAGCAATAATTAGCATATTTGATATATAGCATTGTCACAAAGATGGGGATGAATTAAATAAAATCCAAAGTTACGTCTAAAGGCTGACTTATTTAAAGGAAAAAAGTATGAATTCGGATGATTTCAATGAGCTAATCGGTATCTTTGTAACTGAAACTCAAGAATTCCTGCAATCCCTAGAAGCCAATCTTTTATTGATAGAAAGCAGCAGTGAAGTTGAAGCGCGATCGCAAGCGGTTCAAAACCTATTTCGAGCTGCCCACTCGATAAAAGGTTCGGCTTTGATGTTTGGTTTTGAAACCTTATCGACAGCGGCTCATTGCCTGGAAGATAGCTTTGCAATTCTGCGCGATCGCGCTGATTTATCCCAAATCAATCCAACGACGATTACCGCTTTGCTGCAAGGGGTCGATCTCCTGAGAACCATCGCCAACCAAGTCTGTCAGCCGGAAGGCAAGGATAATGGAGCAACAATGCAGGCAACCTCTGTAGCTGAAGTGGAAGCGATCGCCCAAATTCTAGCCCAGCTAGAAAATCAGTATGCTAAGCCCGCTGCTTCCAGTAATGGCTCTAGCCTTAACAATCGGGCAAACCTGCAAACTATTAAAAGGATTTTTGAACAAGATTTACTTCCGGTTTTTAACCATTTGGAAACGGAACTTTCTCAAGTTAAATTAGAAACTTTAGAGCAAACAATAGCGACACTTAACCAAGTTTATTACCAACTTTCAGGGGTAGCTGGGATGCTGCAACTGGCAGAATTTGGGCAAATTGTTGAGTATTTGAGAACTTTGATCGATACCCCTCATCTGAGTGTAGAACTCCTCCAAAAACAGGGATGGGAAATTGCCCAAAACTTGCAATCTGCCCGCACTCAGCTATTGCAGGGAGAAGCCATTACTATACAGCCTTTGAATGGGACTGAGCCAAAAGGACTGAGGACTGAGGAACCAATACTCTCCACTCCAGAATCACCAGTTGATGATTCCTCGACACCCTTCAGTAATAGGACTGAGGTGACAGGACTCAGGACTGAGGAACCAGCCATCTCCACTCCAGAATTACCAGTTGAGGATTCCTCGACACCAGCCTCAGCCCTCAGTCCTCAGTCCTCACTCAGTCCTCTCTCCTCAGCCCTCAGTCCTCACTCAGTCCTCTCTCCTCAGTCCTCAGTCCTCTCTCCTCCGTCCTCAGTCCTCTCTCCTCAGCCCTCACCCAGCCCTCAAGCCTCACCTGTTTCTTCCCCCACAGGTTGGCAACGCCCGACGATTCGCGTAGATCTAGAACGCTTAAGCGAATTAGTGAATTTGGTGGGCGAATTAGTGATTAACCGGACAAATTTGGAACTACAAGAAACTCAACTACGCACTGAAGCGAAGCGCATTCGGAAGAGTATTGTAGCTTTAAATCAATTTGGAACGCAGCTCCGAGAAGAATATGACCGCCTTAGCACTGAAAATAGCAAAAGCGATCGCGTAAAAACCACAACTGCTTTTACTAAATCTTTGCCTTCGACTTTCGATTTATTGGAACTAGATCAATATACAGAATTTCACTCCACCGCTCAATCTGTGATTGAAACGACCGAAGCGATCGCGCTATCGGGAACGAAGATTGACGAAATCGCGGTGAAATTTGAACGCAGCACCGATCAACTCCGGCGGATCACCGACCAGTTGCGATCGCGCGTCATGCAACTGCGAGTCGTCCCCTTCAGTCGGGCGGTCGATCACCTCCCTCGCGCTTTGCGAGATTTGTGTCGCCTCCACAACAAAGAAGTTAATCTCCTCCTCCTGGGACGAGACACCACCATTGATGAAAGCCTGCTAGACGCCCTGCGCGACCCCCTAGTGCATCTGGTGCGAAATGCCTTCGATCACGGCATCGAAACGCTCCAAGCCCGCCTCGCCCTGGGGAAACCCCCCAGCGGTCAAATCGAAATTGAAGCCTTTCACCAAGGCGGACAAACCATCATTACCATTACTGATGATGGACGGGGAATTGACCCAGAAGCCATCCGCGCCAAAGTCGTAGCAGGCGGCTTTGTGGCAGCCGAACAAGCAGACGAACTATCAATTGCCGACCTCTACGAATTCCTCTTCTGGCCTGGTTTCAGCACCACTAAAGAGGTCACGGAACTTTCTGGTCGGGGGGTGGGGCTGGATGTGGTTCGCACCAATCTGCGGCAGGTACGGGGGACGGTCAAAGTAGATTCACGACCGGGCAAGGGTACTAGCTTTATCCTGAAGTTACCACTCATGCTATCGATCAGCGATGCCTTAATGGTTAAGGCAGATCGTAATACGGTGGCAATCCCTCTAGACGCCGTAGAGGAAATTCTCCACATTCAAGGGCATCAGATTCAAATGGCTGGGACGCAGACCATGTTGTGGTGGCGAGAAGAATTTATCCGCTTGGTGCGTTTGCAAGAATTACTCCACTATAGTGTCCCCCATCCCGACGGCCCCTCTCCCGACCCAATTGCCCAAGACTATATCCCGGTAATGGTTTTAGCTTCCAGTGAAGGTGTTCTCGCTGTAGTCGTGGAACGTCTCATTGGTCAACAAGAAGTCGTGGTAAAAGCCCTTCCGCTTCCCCTCTCAAAGCCTCGCGGGATCGTTGGTTGCACGATTATGGGAGATGGTCAGGTCGTGACGATTTTAGATGTGGACGATCTCATCGGGCAATTTTATACTCAAAGCGGCACCACAATTTCAGTTGATAATAAATCAGATTTAGGGACACGACATAGCACGCCACTCCTTGCCCCGACAGGAAGTTCTCAACCCCAAATTTTGGTCGTCGATGACTCTTACACGATTCGGCAGTTACTCTCGCTAACGCTAATTCGCGCCCGTTACCGAGTCGCGCAAGCCAAAGATGGTCAAGACGCTTTATCTAAATTAGAGGAAGGCTTAAACTGCGATTTAATCATTGCCGATATAGAAATGCCCCGGATGGACGGATTTGAACTGTTGCGAAATCTGAAATCTCAACCTCAATTTGCCTCAATTCCCGTTGCCATGTTGACTTCCCGGAGTGGGTTCAAACATCGCCAGATGGCATTAGAGTTAGGAGCGATTCAATACTTTACTAAACCCTACAACGAGGTTCAGTTATTAGAAGCGATCGCTAAATTAATTAAACATTAAAGAACTTATGAATCGCCGATTCCGGACTAAAGCCCTCGTCTCAACTCGGATTGCCAAGCGGAAACTGGTTTCGTTTCAGATGGGAAACGAACAGTACGCGATCGCAATTGACCGAGTACAGCGCGTTCTCAAAGCATTTACACCCCATGCTGCCCTAACCAATGGTCGCCGGTTAATGGAATATGAACAGGAAGCGATCGCGCTTATCGATCTATCAGCGCTATTTCTAAAATCCCACGAAACAGACTACCAGTATCTAATTGTTTGCACCATCAAGCAAAAAGAAAAATTAGGCATTCCCGTCTCTGAAATGCCTAAAATATTAGAAGTATCAGAAGAAAAATTTGAGAAAATTCCAGCTTTTTATCAACCCGAAGATTTACCCGTCGCTATTGAACAAATTATCCACGCACCTGAGGGTGGTCTCGTATTCTATCTCAATTTAGATCGCCTATAAGTAGGCAGAATTAAGTATTTTTAGATGGATAAGCGATAGCGTAAACTATGCAGATGTTAGGTTTTCTCGCGTTTTAAATTACTGTCTAGATAGCAATCCTAATTCATTTATTAAGTCTTGGATCTCTGCGCTTACTTTTCCCTGGCGCTCTATATAGCGCTAACGTGCATGGCTGATGAAAATCAAGTTCCTGGCTAATCGCAAAATTCAGGTTTATCCAACTCAAATTTAATTTTCCCAGTCCGTTAAAACGGGCTTGAGCGATTAGCCAGGAACTTAAGTTCCTGGCGGGATGAAAGCGTAGCGAGACTAACTTACAGCCCAGACATTACTTCTCTCGCTGCTGCCAAAGTGCGGTCAATATCTTCATCTGTGTGCGCCAGAGAAGTAAATCCAGCCTCAAACTGAGAAGGTGCCAGATACACACCCCGCTCTAACATTCCGCGATGGAAGCGGCTAAACTTGTTCGAGTCAGACTTTTTAGCATCTTCGTAGTTATGGACTGGCCCTTGAGTGAAGAACAAGCCAAACATCGCGCTGATGCTACCGCCGCAAGCCGCATGACCTGTTTCCTTAGCAATTTGCAGCAAGCCATCACTGAGCTTCTTTGTCATCTTGTCTAACTGCTCGTAGCTGCCTGGTTTTCGCAGCAATTCCAGCGTTTTGATTCCGGCAGTCATCGCCAGAGGATTCCCCGAAAGCGTCCCGGCTTGATACACTGGCCCGGCTGGAGCAATCATCGACATAATATCGCGGCGTCCACCGTAAGCACCCACCGGCAAGCCACCGCCGATTACTTTACCCAGCGTTGTCAAGTCAGGGGTAATCCCAAATCTCTCCTGTGCCCCACCGTAGGCAATCCGGAAGCCGGTCATGACTTCGTCAAATACGAGTAACGCGCCATTTTCTTGCGTAATCATTCGCAAACCTTCCAGGAAACCCGCGTCCGGCGTAATAAAGCCAGCATTGCCCACCACTGGCTCTAGAATCACCCCAGCAATCTGATCGGGGTTTGCGTCAAATAAAGCTTTGACGGCTTCCAGGTCATTGTAGGGGGCAGTGAGCGTGTTGCTGGTTGTCGTCTTGGGAACGCCTGGAGAATCCGGCAAGCCGAGGGTAGCGACGCCGGAACCAGCTTTCACCAGGAACATATCAGCGTGACCGTGATAGCAGCCTTCAAATTTAATTAACTTGTCGCGTCCGGTGAAAGCTCGCATCAGGCGCAGAACTGCCATGCACGCCTCGGTTCCGGAGTTGACAAAGCGCACCATTTCAATGCTGGGTACGGCGTCAATCACCATCTCTGCCAGCACATTTTCCAACACGGAGGGGGCACCAAAGCTGGTGCCTTTTTCCAGGGCTTCGTGCAAGGCACTAATCACTTCTGGATGGGCATGACCGCAAATCGCGGGTCCCCAGGTGCCAACGTAGTCGATATATTGGTTGCCATCGACATCCCAGATATAGGCACCTTTGACGTGGTCAAAGACGATAGGTTGTCCTCCCACCGATTTAAACGCCCGGACTGGTGAACTGACACCTCCTGGCATCAAATGTTGAGCAGCGGCGAATATTTCTTCTGACTTGGTGGTTTTCAAATTTGTAGAAGTAATCAATGTTATCTCCTCGTTTTGATGATAAAATCTCTGCCTCAAGATAGGCGGAAGCTGCGATCGCAGAGATTACGCTGTTCAATTATCCTACTGAGGGTAATGCCAATCATGTCCTACCAAACGAATCAGAATTTACCTGTGAGTGTTTGCTCTTGTTTCTGGAAGGCAGCCTAGGAGTTCCGATCGGGTAGCATTCAACTTGGTAGTTCGATTCAGCGATTCAGTTCGACGGTTCAATGGTAGCTTCGATGGTAGACAGAGGACTTCAAGGCTCACAAGGTTCTCATTTACGCTGTCAGAAGTCAATCAGCCAGCCTGGTTAGCCAGCTTAAATAGCATCTTTGGCAAATGCCTGGAACTGCTTCTTGCAACCTCTTATTCACTTTAGCGAACAACCCGGAAGAATATCTGAGGCATCTAGAACGGGTGCTGAGCAGTTGGTGGTAAGGAGTGATATCTTGTACAAGTGAGTCATTTGTACTGAAAATGCCAGCTGCTGAACCCTCTGCTTTAAGCCAATCCATCCCTGTCGATCGAATCCGCTACAACGAGCAGGGACTGGTGCCAGCGATCGCGCAAGATTATCTGGATGGTACGGTCTTGATGATGGCTTGGATGAATCGGGAGTCGTTACAGAAAACGCTGGAAACGGGACAAGCTTGGTATTGGAGCCGTTCTCGTGGGGAGTTGTGGCATAAAGGGGCGACTTCGGGGCATTTACAAAATGTGCGAAGTCTCCGTTATGACTGCGATAGCGATGCGCTGCTGGTTACTGTGGAACAGGTGGGAGAAATTGCCTGTCACACCGGAGAACGCAGCTGTTTTCATCAAGTAGATGGGGAAAAAGCGCCGCCTCCCGCAGATACCTTGTCGGATTTGTTTGCGACGATTTGCGATCGCCGAGATAATCCTAGCGAAAGTTCTTACACCAGCAAGCTATTTGCCGGTGGAGATAACAAGATTTTGAAAAAAGTTGGCGAAGAATCTGCTGAAGTGGTGATGGCTTGCAAGGATGACGACAAGGACGCGATCGCGGGTGAGGTTGCTGATTTGTTCTATCACACCCTGGTTGCTTTAGCTCACCATCATGTTGATGTTAGAGATGTTTATCGCAAGTTGCAGGAACGCCGTCGATAATTGATTGGCGACCGATCTAGCCTAGCCATTGTTGGCGCAAAAACAACGATTGTTCACAGAACTAGCAACAAGCAAATCTATCTCAAAGCGTTTTGCTTGTTTACTGCAATAGGTACTGTCAAAATAGATTATTTCACGAGCATAAAGAATGTGCGGTAAACAAGGGCGATGTCCTCAAAGGACGACCTTCGGTTCGCTTCGACTTTAGTTGAATTGTAGAAGTGTAGTTTTCTGCAAAAATGAGATATTCCCGCAAAACTACCACAAGTGGCGATTGATGAATAAAAAGTGTAACCGGATTAAACGATTCACAAGTTTCTTAGCCTTCACCTATCTTTTGCTACTTGTACATTCTCCCCAGGTTAAAGCGCAGGATTCCTCAAATAATCTGGAAACTGCACCTGAGTTACTAAAAACACCGCCTAATCAAAAAAAGCCGACTGAAGTCTCAATTGGTATTTATATTACTAACTTCGCTAATATCGATCAAGCAAATGAAAGTTCTGAGATAGTTGGCTACCTATTTGCTACTTGGAAAGATCCACGCTTGGCATTTAAACCAAAAAAGGATGAAGAAAACACAAAATATTATAATATTGAAGATATCTGGCAACCCGGTCTAGAAATTATTAACTCTAAAGAATTTCGCGAACAAACTAACAATGATGTTCGTGTAGAAACAAATGGCACCGTTCATTATCAAGAAACTTTTAAAATAAATTTGTCCTCTGGGTTAGATTTAAAAAGATTCCCATTCGATTCTCAAAAAGTCAATATTCTACTTGAATCTTTTAAATATGATATCAACAAAGTGAAATTAGTTTCACAGAATTCGTTAAGTGGACTCAGTAAAGACAGCTACGTTTCCTTGGCAGAATGGGACATTCAAGGAGTAACCACACGAGTAGAACAGAAAAAGTTTGAGCCTGAAAACACTTACTATTCTCGATTGATATTTGAAATTAATATTAAACGAAACTATGGCTTTTATATCTGGAAAGTAGGTATTCCACTGTTACTACTAACAATCATTTCGTGGATGGTATTTTGGATTGAACCAAAAGAATTTGGCACACAGGTGTCGATAAGCATTACAAGTATGCTTTCTGTAATTGCATTTAGCTTTACAGTGAATGATGCCTTGCCACGGGTGGCATATTTAACGTTTATAGATGGATTCATTTTTTTGTGTTATGTCTTTGTGTTCCTATCTCTCTTTATAGTAATCCTGGTACATTACCTGAGTACAACAGGAAAAGAAAAAAAAGGATTCATGGTTCAAAACAATTCTCGCTGGTTTTTCCCAACTACATTTAGTATCAGTAATCTCCTATTGATAATTTTGATTATGCTGACATAAGGGTTAAAGTTTTATGAAAAATAGCATTCTAAGGCGGCTTTCTATTAGCGAGACAAAATTCGATTCAGGTACTGCAAAATGGCAATGGTGATGGCTACGCTGAATGCGAAACCTAGCCACAAACCATCCGCCACCACTGGCGGTTGATCTAATGCCCAACCACCCACTGTAGGGCCAATGAAATAGCCGATTGCCCAACAAAGAGAATTGATTGAAAAATATACGCCACGTTGAGATTCGGGGGCTAAGACTGTAATCAGAGAAGATGCTGAGGGAGTGTAGGAGACAAGGGCGATCGCAAAAACTCCCATTGCTAAAATTGCCCACAATAACTGACTTGATGCTGCTACTCCTGTAAACCAAATTAAGCTAAATCCTAATCCCCAAAATAGGGCGGAAATGCACAAGGCGTAGGGATGGCTCAAACGTTTAAATATTCTGACAACTGGCAGCTGTAAGAGAATGGCTAAGACAAGGTGCCAGGTAAATAAAGCACTAATGGTTGTGGGGGAAAATCCTTTTCCAGATTCTTCTATACGCAAGAAATTGCTGAAGTACAGGGGCATTGTACTTTGGGTTTGCGAGATATAGGTGGTGAAGATGATGTTCACTAAGCAAAAAATCAACAGACTGCGATCGCGCAGTGCCGTTGCCCAACTGCTAAATGCTTGTTGTTGGCGTTCTCCTGGTTTGTAAGTTTCTGCGATCGCTGCATAGACGACCCCAAAGAACACCACAAATGAAATCGCATCAAGCACAAATAGCTCTCGATAAGCCCCCGTGGTGCCAATTAATACACCTCCCAATACAATTCCGATCCCCATCCCCAAATTGTCTGCCAGTCGCGTTAGGGCATAAGCTTCATTGCGCTGCTCTCCCTCTGTCAAATCTGCTACTACGGCTTCTGTGGCAGGCCAATATAAACCGATGCCCATGCCCATCAGCAAATTACCAACCACGAAAATGTGAAAATTGTTGCTAATCGCCAAGACTACGGAAGCAACTGCCGAAACCGCTGCTGAGAGTAACAGGGTGCGTCTGCGTCCCCAAAACGGCGAATCTGCAAACGAACCGCCCAAAATACGCCCAACTACGCCAGAAATGGAGGCGCTGCCTAAGCCAATCCCGACTTGCGTGGCGGAGAGTCCCACTTGATTGACAAAAAAAATCGGGGCGTAAAACAAAGTAAACCCAGTGCCAATCCCGGATAAGAATCGACCAGCGGCAAGAATCCAAACTTGGGAATTTAGCTGAGGCAACCAGGACGTGGCTTTGCGGAAAAATGTCATGGGGGAGAGGAATTAGAGGGATTTCTGAAGGCAATTCTGCGGGTAAACGGACTTGTCGCGTATCCACTTCAATACAGAATTGCTTGAATTGAGCAGAATCGGTTTTTCTCACGTGATAAAGAAAGATAGTGAAAGCAAAAACGCGATCGCGCGATTCCTCTCAAGCTTTCGGTTCAAGCTTTCGGTGCGATCGCTCATAGCTCTAACCTCAGATAGAGACCACCCTAGCTTCTTATCGTTACATTTAGTTACATAAGCTAAACATTGCTTAACAAACGTAGCGATAAACCCGGAGTTCCCACCATGCAAGAGACACAGAAAGTAACCACTCCCGTCATGGACGATCGTAACGCTTGGAGATACGGCTTCACTCCTCAAGCAGAAATTTGGAACGGGCGTCTAGCGATGATTGGCTTTTTAGCCGCTGCGCTGATTGAAATCTTCTCAGGTCAAGGCTTCCTGCACTTCTGGGGTCTGATCTAGAATTAATTCCCTCCCATTCTCGTCATCATGTCACCTCAAGTAATCCGCCTGGGAGTTATCAAAACGCTCCCAGGTTTTTTTTATCTTCAATTGTCGCTAAGGAGTGATGGGAAGCGATCGCTCTCTATCCCCCTAATGAACTCTCATATAGGAAAATAATCCAGTAGCCAAATCCCAAGCAATGAGCAACGTGAAGCCATTTCTCTTCTTGACCGATTTAGACAATACCTTAGTAGGCGATGACGAGGCTCTAGAAGAACTCAAGCGCCACCTGAGCCAGCATCGGCAACAATACGGGACAAAGATTGTTTATGTAACAGGTCGTTCCCCCGTCCTCTACCAAGAACTGAAGACCGAACAGGAGCTATTAGAACCCGATGTCCTCGTTCTTTCTGTCGGGACGGAAATTTACCGAGATGGCAGCGATACACCAGATCCAGCTTGGGTAGAGCAACTTTCTCACAACTGGGATCGCGATTTGATCGTCGCCACAACCGCTCATTTTTCTGACCTCGTTCCCCAACCGCCATCCGAACAACGCCCTTTTAAAGTTAGCTACTTCCTCGCCGAAGAAGCCGCCGTTGAAGTTCTCCCTCAGCTAGAAGATTTGTTGGAAGAACGCAAGCTAGATGTCAAGTTGGTCTATAGCAGTGGCAAAGACTTGGACATCCTACCTCGCGGTGGCAATAAAGGAACTGCAACCACGTTTCTGCGACAGCAATTTCAGATGCCTCCCGAACAAACCGTTGTTTGTGGTGATTCTGGCAACGATGTAGCTTTCTTTCAGTCCGGTGAGGAACGGGGAATCATTGTCGGGAATGCCCAGCCAGAACTCCTAAAGTGGCATTACGCCAATCCTTCGATTAATCGCTATTTAGCAAAAGCGGATTGCGCTGGAGGTATTCTAGAAGGTCTGAAGCATTTCGGCTTTTTAGAATGAACTTATCCTACATCCTCAACATCTTTGCATGATCGGCTATCTCAAAGGGACGGTAGCTGGCATCCAGAAAAGCACCGCCAATCGCGTCATCCTGATTCTGGAAGTTAATCAGATTGGGTACGAACTGCATATCCCGCCGCGCCTGGAGGCTGAGCTACCGGCGGCGGGAGAAATGGTGCAAGTTTTTACACACCAACAAGTTCGGGAAGATCAAGTCCTCCTGTATGGCTTTGGCTCCGCCGCTGAGCGGGATTTATTTCGCGCCCTCGTCAGCGTCAGCGGGATTGGTGCTAGAGGTGCGATCGCCCTCTTAGACACCTTAGGGCTATCAGATTTAGTTCAAGCAATCGTTACAGGCAACACCCGCACCTTAGCAAAAACTCCAGGCATCGGTAGCAAAACCGCCGAACGTCTGGCGCTGGAACTGAAAACTAAACTTGCAGAATGGCGACACTCGGCAGGGGTCACTAGCACCGCGACTGGTCCTTCTGCCGCGATTTTAGAAGATGTGGAGATGACACTACTGGCTTTGGGATATAGCAATAGTGAAGTTGCCCAGGCGATCGCTGTCGTCAGACAAGATGCCCTGTTAGCGAAAAGCACGAATGCAGAAGATTGGATTCGAGGTGCGATCGCTTGGTTGAGTCATTGACCTCCTCCCAGCACTCTCGTTGGAGTCCCGATTTAACTCAGGTTTCTAAATTCACAATCGAAATTCCCATCTGTAAGGAATCGGCACTTCAACTTAAACAGATCAGAGCCAACCTTTAATTTCTACATCAGTGAGCGATCGCTCTAACTTGACATATTCACTTTTGGTCGCTTGTAGAATATGTTTCATCATCACCGGCTCTCCGGCATTGGCTGCTAGAAAAGCGGCATTCAAGGAAATATTGCGGATATTTCCTCCCGCTACATTCAGCTTTGCCAGCTTGCTCATATCTAGCCCTTCAGTCGGGGTCTTTTTGGGGAAGATACGCTGCCAAATTTCCGCCCGTTGGCTGGCATCGGGGAAGGGAAACTGCACAATAAATCGGATGCGGCGTAGGAAAGCTTGGTCTAACGAACCTTTCAAGTTAGTCGTCAAAATCGCTAAACCCTGATAAGCTTCCATGCGCTGTAGCAAATAGCTAACTTCGACATTAGCGTGGCGGTCGTGGCTATCTTTCACCTCAGTGCGTTTCCCAAATAAGGCGTCAGCTTCATCGAATAGCAAAATAGCACCGCCTGCTTCAGCAGTATCAAATATCCGCCGCAAGTTCTTTTCGGTTTCTCCAATATATTTGCTAACGACTGCACTCAAGTCGATGCGATACAGGTCTAACCGCAATTCCTTGGCCAGTACATCTGCTGCCATTGTTTTACCTGTACCGGAACCCCCTGCAAATAAGGCGCTGATACCTAAACCCCGATTGCTCTTACCAGCAAATCCCCAGACTTCGTAAACTTTAGCGCGTTGCCGAAGATGAGCGGAGATATCGCGCAGAATCTGGCGTTGTGCTTCTGGCAGCACCAAGTCGTCCCAAGTAGAATTTGAATCAATGCGTTGAGCTAAATCATCTAGGCGTGGACGTGCTTGGACGCGACAGAAATCCCATAACTGATTTTGAATTGGAGAATCTACTTCAATTTCTAATTTTTCACTTTTAATTTTTAATTGTTCGCAGGCAGATTGAATGGCGGGACTGCTGAGATTGAATTGAGAGACTAGCTCCTCTACGTGTCCGTTTAGTTCAGCAGCGACTGAGCCTAGATTAGTTTTCCAGATAGCAAGTTGTTCGCTGCGGGTAAGTTTGGGAACGTCGAAGGCAATTAGGGGGCGTTGTGGTGAATGCAGCCGTTCTTCTGTAGTAATCATTAGTGGGGTCGTGGTGCCTTGAATGAGCTGCAAAATTGCGGTTTCTCGGACTGAATCACCTGCATTGAAGCGATCGCAATCCAGCAACAGAACACTACCTGTCAAAGCGACTTCGCGTTCCCAGCGTCGGAACAGATGAATCAGGTCGTCCGGATCGGTTGGTAAGCGATGGGCGGATATGAGTTTTAAGGGATGCCCCATGAGGGCGCAGGCAGCGACAGCGATTGCCCATTTGTCGCCTACGTCTAAACCACACAGTTGCGGGATAGAGAAAGTAGAAGAATTTCCCGCTTCAGACAAGATAGCTGCTAGCCTGTCTGCTAACTGCTGGTGGGACGGTTGTAGGGGTGTATGGCAATACGCTTCTACAGGCAAGGGCTGAATTAGACTCATCAGGCGATCGTCCTGATACGGTTCGCCAAAGAGATAGTGCAGCACGCTCTCATCAATCTGCAAAGAACAGAAGGTAATGACTTGACCTGTACCAACTTGCAGTAATTGCCAGTGACGCAGAGGTGCTTGGGGGGTAAAAGCACTCCAATGACTTTGGGGAAACACTTCCAAAGCTAAACCAAAGGTCGGATAAGCCATTTCCCGATTTCCTTGAGCGTTAGCGCACAGGGCTGAGAAATTTGGAAAAATTGCCATACCGACGCACAACAGCAGAA
Source organism: Trichocoleus sp. AS-A1 (assembly GCF_039962015.1). Classification (NCBI taxonomy): domain Bacteria; kingdom Bacillati; phylum Cyanobacteriota; class Cyanophyceae; order Leptolyngbyales; family Trichocoleusaceae; genus Trichocoleus; species Trichocoleus sp. AS-A1. Next base: position 231,340 of record NZ_JAMPKG010000003.1, read on the forward strand.
TATTACGCTCGAAGGGGGACAGGTTGAAGGTAGTGCAGAGTTGCTCTAATGCTGGAGGGGCTGACATAGAGGCAGCGATCGCATCTAAATTCAATTGCTCGTCCGCAACTGCTTCAACTGCTCGATTCTGCTGGCGATCGATGTACTGCTCTAATCTCCGATGCACTCCCGCTACTGCGGTCATCAGATAGTGGGAATTGCTTTTATACCAGCGGTCGGTGGTTGTGATATTCATTAGTTTTCTGACTTCAAACCGCCATGAGGAAATTACGAATTTATCCTCTAGAACTAAACACCTTCAAATTTCTCTGGATTGATGAATATATTTAGTGGCAAATTCAAATCGTAAAGTTAAGTATTTAAGCTTAAAAAATCATTAATTTATTTTGTAGCAAATTCGGTTATTCTAAGCCCCTTTTCATGACAGCCCGCGTAGGCAAGCTTTGTTTGTGTGGTTCCGCTCCTTTTCATAGCAGCCTGCGTAGGCAGGCTTTGTTTGTACATTCGCGACTTTAGTCGTTTGGCTAAAGTTTCGGGATAAGGGAAAAAGGCTTTTAGAACCAGCTTGGCTATCAAAGCACAACAGCAAATTTACGATTTTTATTTTTTCATACTTCTCAGTAATTCTCCGGGAAAGATGGAAAGAAGCTGTAACTATTAGGTCTCTAATGCTCGATGTATCCCTGCCACTGCGGTCATCACATAGTGAGGGTTGGCTTTGTGCCAGTTAGAAGTGGCTGCTATATCCATTGATTTTTCCACCTTTACCCGAAATCGCCTAATTTACAGATTTTATCTATCTAGAGGAGTATCTATTTTATTAAAATTTATTCCCATGCGTCCTTGACGATTTAAGCAAAGATATGATCTAAAGGCTTAAAAATTTCCCACGCTGGCACGAGAGGCTCAATATGACCTACCAAAGAGTGCAAAAATCTTCCTCTTGGACTCCGCAAACCCAGGCGAAAGCCTCTCGCTTTGCCCCACCTCCAATGACCGTGCAGGCAAAACAACCTGTTGACGAGCATCAGTCAGAGTCGCAAATGCCCAGCTACACCCCCTTGCCAGCAGACTACGTTCATCCTTTGATGAGAAGTTTGAATTCGGCTGAGCCAATGCAGGAGCGAGCAGAAGCACTACAATCTGAGTCTGAGTCCACTGTTGAAGACAATATCCAGATGTCAGACGGGGCGGAGGCTATCCAGCGCCAGCAAGAGCTGGAAGACGAAGGCGAGGAAAAACTGTCGGTTCAGACGAAGCTTACGATAGGGCAGCCAGGAGATAAATATGAGCAGGAAGCTGACCAGATGGCAGCGCAGATAGTGCAGCAGATAAATGCGCCCTCTCCTCAGTCGTCAGGTCAGAGTAACCCAGTCCAGCGGCAAGAGATGCCTCCTGAGGAAGACGAACTTCAGATGAAGCCAATGGTGCAGCGTCTGCAAGCCAGCGGAGGAACGGTTACGCAAGATGTGGAAGCCTCAATTCAAGGGGCGCGGGGTAGCGGACAGCCACTGGCAGATAGCATCCGTGTACCGATGGAAGGGGCGTTTGGAGCTGATTTTAGTAGCGTTAAAGTCCACACCGATTCTCAATCTGACCAGCTCAACCAATCAATTCAGGCGAAAGCTTTTACCACAGGACAAGATATCTTCTTTCGTCAGGGAGCTTACGAACCTGGAAATCGGGAGGGACAAGAGTTAATTGCCCACGAGTTAACTCATGTGGTACAGCAGAGTGGCGGTACGCTATCCGGAGCAGTGCAAGGTAGGTTAATTCAGCGCACGCCGGATGACCTTTGGAACAGGGTAAATAGCGAGCAGGACGTTGACACTATTAGTCAGGAAAAAGCCAAACAAATATTAAAGAATGATTTCTACTCAAACTGGTTTCTTGTGAGAGATTACTTGGTAGAGGGTAAATGGAAAGGCAAGGAGCAAGCAGAGATTGAGAGAAAGCAGCCTTGGTTCAAAAAGCTAATGCGAGAGAGTTTCATCAAACTGCGTCAGACGGAGACTGACAAGCTTCTAACACATATACGAGATAATGAACTCGCAACTGGTGAATTCGAGAACTTAGAACCGGAAGATCGCCTGAAGTGGGGTAGCGCAGGCAGCCAAACACTAACTTCAGACATTGATGTCAATCTCAAAGGTGCAGGCTCAATCGCAGCCGTCACGCTGTTCAATCAACTGTTCAAGACAGAACTCAAATGGCCTAACGAACCTGGCACAGTCTTTGATGTCAACGTCTATGCTCAAGACTTCATGGAAAAGACGCCATTCACGCTTGAGAAGAAAGAAAACGAGAACACCGCAAAAATTATTCCGCAACAGGAAGTCGAGCTAAAAGGTGATGTCTTTACTAAGTTTGCTGCCGATCAAGATATGTGGTCGATCTTAAAGATGCGAATCCACATGACCCAAGGAGAATGGGAAAAATACCAAACCTCTATTGTAGGAGATACCTTAAAGCCATACGACGAAGGCGCTCAGTACCAAGAAAGGATGGACGTAGAAACATACCATAAGCAACAAAAACTCCGCACACGATTTGCAGAAGCTGAAGGTTACTACAACGAGTATCAGTGTTTACTTCAGGAGAAGATTCTCCAAATAAACACCAGCACTGATGAGGTTTATGTCACCCTGCGGAAGAATCTCGAAGCTGGTAAACAGTATCTCTCCAAGCATCAAGCTGCTGATACGAAGAAGATGGCAGCAGCTAACCTAATTTACCAGGAACAACTGGATGAAGTTGCAGCAATTCGTCTGTATTTGCAAGACCTTAAAAATTCTAGCAAAAGCAAAAATACTATAGGTCTTCAGAAAGAAATTGATCAATACTCCGTGCGTCTTAAAACAGCACTCTCACACTCGATTGTTTATGCCAATGAAGCCTATTTTACTCAGGGTGCAGTTCACTTCTCCGTAATTGGTCAGCAGATTGGCAACAGCATTAAAAAAGATAAAAAAATTGATAAGGTCGAACTTCAATTATCTGACGAAGAATATCTCCACTCCTTCCGAGAACAAGTAGGAGACACGCTTAAGGTATTGCACGAGTACAGTGAAGCAGAAATTTGGAAAGCTGCATATAAAGCTGGTAAATATATAGACCGTATGCTCAAATCTGCTGCTCCTTTAGTAGGTTCGTCTCAAGTGGCACGGTTTAATGATTTGTCAGAGGTAGGTAGCATCGCGATCGCGCTCAAGGATGAAGGCGCAAATAGTGAAACGCAACAGAGTAGGCTCAATCCGGTTGCTGGAGTAATGGCAGATAGCGTATCCGGTTTCCGCAATCTGATCCTTCAGTTTGGGGTAGATGTTGAAAAAACCTATCAAAATAACCAGGAAGCGAAAAAAGCAGCCGAGAAGAATAAAGTCGAGGAACAACCTAATCTTGATGAAATTCAACGACCAAAAGTAGATAGCAGTAATCCTGTAGGGGCGGAAATGCAACAAAATATTGAACAAGCAGAAGACAAATTTGCTGGTTTGGTCGAACTAGCTCGTCAGATGTGGGGGATGTAATGGCTATTGTTTTCACTGCAATTGTCTTGCGCGATGTGCCGAAGTTGTCTGCTCAGATTGACTTATTTAAATATCCGCTTAAAGGAGGTTTTCGGGGGTTTTCTTTGGTTCCGCCTGGAGTTCATTATGTAAGCGTTCAGGCTGAGGCAACACATCCAGGATTTTGGTGCTATCTGCATCCAGATGAGGTAGTTGTTAAAGTTTTTGACTATACTTTACAACAGTTTGTGGATGACAATTCCGAATCTGTCGCTACCTATCAACAATTAGCCATCAACGGTTCTATGGGAACAGCACTCTTTCCTTATCCCCAAGAACAGTGGGAAAAGTGGAGGAAATTGACCCGATATATTAATGCCAGCGATTTTCCTCCGCAACTTCATCAAGAGATAGTTAGCGAACCACCAGTCAATCTGCCAATACCAGAATTATCTGATTGGATGGAACACCATCACAAATCTCGCTTTGAACTAGCTCTATTTGATACCCATAAAGGCGATCGGGAAGCGTTTTTGGGGGAACTTCAGTTTTCTTTTGTGCGCTGGCTGGTTAATTCCGAAAATAATGGAGATGCAGAAGCTTTTAACCGCTGGCAGCACTTACTTCTATCCATCTATAATGCAGGTGAAAGAATAATCTCTCAAAATTCTAATTGTTTTGTGGCTGTAATCGATACCCTGATAGCACAGTTTGAATGCTTGCCCGATAGTATGTTTGAACCAAATAGCTTTGTTAACCACGATGCTAGTTATCTGGTTGAAGATATGCTGGATACGGATATCGAGGAATTGGGGGCGAAAGGTCGAGAATTTGCTGCTTATTTGGAAAAACGGAGGACGAATGGGTAGCATGGCATTCTATCAAGAGATAGCCAGCACCAAGGCGATCGCAAACTCGGCAGATTAATTAGATAAACGAACTTTATGCCTCAATGACCGAAATTTCCTCAGAACTGCTTTAGGATGCGATCGCGCTAACGAAAACGCAAATACAGGAAATGCGATCGCGTCTCTAAAATAAGTTTGCGTAAATTGGCACAATCCCGCCTCTGCGTTCGTGTAGTCCCAGCGAGATAGGTCGGATAAACTCTAAACATAATATAGAAAACTAGAGTTTCCATTTTCTTCTGCCATGAAACCTGTCTGGAATTCCTTGGCTTTTACGCTTGTGCTATTGTCCGCCTCCCCCGCAGCAGTGCTAGCAGAACCGACATCGCCTCCTACGGTGATCGTGACTCCAGTTCCCAAGAAAACTGAAACCCCAACGCCTCAACCAGAGGATACCAGCACAGCACCGGAATCACCTCCGGCGGTAATCGTCACTCCAGTTCCGACGACGCCGAAAGCAGAAGAACCCAGCACCCCTGAAGTCAAACCCTCTGCTGAGGAAACCAAAACCGAACCCAGTCCAGAAGCGACTGAAAAGCCGGATACCAAACCAGAATCCGATGCAGATAAGGCGGAGGAGGAGGAGAAACCGACTCCAGAAGAAATTGCTCAACAAGAGAAATTAATTGAAGCGGACAAGCTTTATCTGGGGGGACAATTTGCTGCCGCTGATAAGCTTTACCGCGAAGCAAAAGCTCCTTTTGCGAATGCAACCGAGAAAACTGAGCGAAAAGAAGCCATTACTGACGCGGATAAGTTAGCACCTGCGGGGAGGGTGTATTGGCGCGAGGCTCAAGCGGGTATACAACAAAAACTGGAAAGCAAAATTTTTGTGCCGCTGCAATTTTTAGTAGAGCAGTATCCTGAATTTATTCCCGGTCAGGTAGAGTATGCAAAAGCGCTGCGAGATTACAATCAGGTAGAAAAATCTTTACAAGTTTTGGAACGGGCAAGCACTCTTTATCCCGCCGAACCGATGTTGCTCAAAGCAAAAATTGCAGCATACGGTCAAAATAAAAAATGGTTGGAAGCTTCGCTGTCAGCACGTCAATTTGCGTTGCTTAACCCGAATCATCCAGAGGCGACGGAGTTTGCAACGCTAGCGGAAGAGAATCTAAAACGTTATCAATCGCATTTACGCGCGGAGTTGAGAGGGAATGCGATCGCTAATGTAATTACGGGTGCTTTAAGCTATGCCTTCACTGGCAGTTTGTTCGGCCCTCTGACTGCCGTTGAAAGCGCTGCACTGATGCTGCGGGGAGAATCTGCGATTGGTCAATCGGTGGCAAAACAAGCAAAACGCGAACTGCCACTGGTTGAAGATGAAGAGGTGTTGAATTACGTTCGGGAGATAGGAAATAAATTAGCAACGGTAGCGGGACGCCAAGATTTTGAGTATGAATTTTTTGTGGTTCTAGATGACGATCTCAATGCTTTTGCGCTACCAGGAGGCAAGGTTTTTGTCAATGCGGGGGCGATCGCTCGCACTCATTCTGAGGCAGAATTAGCCGGTTTATTAGCTCATGAATTATCTCATGCCGTCCTCTCTCATGGGTTTCAATTAGTCACGCAAGGAAATCTGACGGCTAGCGTGACCGGATTTATTCCTTATGCTGGGAATACCGTCACCAATCTGATTGTTTTTGACTACAGCCGCGACATGGAACGTCAGGCGGATATTCTCGGAACTCGTATTCTCAGTGCTACCGGCTATGCGGCGGATGGGATGCGGAATCTGATGGTGACGCTAAGCAAGCAAGATCGCGATCGCCCGATCTTCAGTTGGCTTTCCACGCACCCGATCACCGATGAGCGGACTCGCTATTTAGAAAGTTTAATTCAGACTAACGGCTACAACCGCTATGCCTATGAAGGAGTAGCGCGACACAACGAAATCAAGGCAAAAGTGAAAAATATTCTAGCCGAGGCAAAGAAGAAGGAAAAAGAACGGAAACAAAAGCGCGATCGCAATTAGCAATTCAGCGGGTAGACACGATCAACCTAAACATCAGATGTAGGCTAGATTCAGGAACGAAACCCAACATTGACAACGCTTTGATGGGGTACTATCCCTAGAAGGCTGAAGCCTTACGGCATGAACGCGCCTCCGCATCTGCTCGATCTATCCGACAAATACGAGATCCATCTACTTAGCCATTAAGCCATGCAAAGAGTATTAGAACCCGAAGTCATGGACAGTTTGGAAGAAGCTGTTGAATATGACTCGATGGACTTTACAGAAATCAACGGGGCATTTGCTCAACGGGCAATTGAGATAGGAGCAACAAATGCAACTGTTCTAGATGCCGGAACCGGAACCGCTCGAATTCCTATCTTAATTGCACAGCAACGCCCTAAATGGCAAATTTTCGGCATCGATATGGCAGAATCAATGCTGCAACTTGGTAGAGAAAATGTAGAAAAAGCTGGGTTGCAAAAACAAATCATTCTGGAATTTGTTGATGCCAAGAAGTTACCTTATCAAGACGGAAAATTTGATATGGTAATTTCCAATAGCCTGTTTCACCACCTACCCAATCCACTGCCATTCTTGCAAGAAGTGAAACGAGTGGTAAAGCCGCAGGGTGCTATTCTCATCCGAGATTTAATTCGTCCTCCTAGCGAGGAAATAATGAATAATTTGGTGGAAAGTATCGGTACAAATTACAACAAACATCAAAAGATGTTATTTCACGACTCTCTCCACGCTGCGTTTACCTTGGATGAAGTGCAGGACTTCTTGCAACAAGCTGGTTTGGAGGGTGTTACAGTTTATCGATCGAGCGATCGCCATTGGACAGCCGAACGAGCCTGGGTTGATCCCTCTTAAATCCGCTTGAATCGCCGTTATCCTTCCTGAACCTCATTCCCAACCCTCTTTACGCTGAGGAGTGTTGCAGACGGCGTGAGGTTCTTCAGCAACAAGAATTAGAGAGGTCAAAGCAATCGTGAAAGCAGGATTTTTAGGAACTGGGTTGATGGGACAGCCGATGGCTAAAAGGCTGTTAGACGCTAAAATTCCAGTAGTTGCATACAATCGTACTCAGTCAAAATTAGCACCTTTGCAGGACGCTGGCGCTAAAATTGCTGATACCCCACAAGAGGCAATTCGTGAGTCTGAGTGCGTAATTTTGATGCTGACAAACGCTACAGCAATTGATGAAGTTCTGTTGTCGGAGGCTTCCCGACCAGAGTTAAAAGGGCGTACAGTCATTCAAATGGGAACGATCTCATCTACAGAAAGTAAAGCGATCGCTTCCCAAATTGTTGCAGCGGGTGCAGAGTATATTGAAGCACCCGTGTTGGGCAGTATTTCGGAAGCAGAAGCCGGTAAATTAATTGTCATGGTAGGTGCTTCCGATGAGCAATTTCAACAGTGGTCGGATTTTCTAAAACATTTTAGCCCTGAACCCCTACATATTGGTTCAGTCGGTGCTGCCGCTGCTGTCAAATTAGCATTAAATCAATTAATCGCTTCCCTTACCAGTGCTTTTGCCCTTAGTTTAGGTTTTGTTCAACGTCAAGGTGCCGACGTTGAGCTGTTTATGCAAATCTTACGGCAAAGCGCCCTTTTTGCTCCCACTTTTGATAAGAAATTGCAGCGGATGTTAGATAGGAATTATGAAAATCCCAATTTCCCAACTAAACATCTGCTCAAAGATACTAACTTATTTCTCAATGAAGCTAAGTTAAATGGCTTGAATGTCAGCAGTTTGGAAGGTATTCGCCAAATTTTAGAAATGGCACAGGACATGGGTTTAGCGGATGAGGATTATTCGGCGCTATTTTCTGCAATTAATCCTGAAGATGAATGAGTGTTTTAACGCAAAGCTACGCTAAGCTAAGCGCAAAGGTTCGCGAAGATTCTTAGCGTACTTCTACGTTCATAATTTTTTAGTAAAAACGGAATAAACTAGGCAAGCAATAATATTTTCTGAATAAAAAATTAACCAAGCCTTAATCAAAGCTTTGCCGAAGGTTGATGAACGCCAATTAAGCTGTTCAACGCATAAACGCGGAGAACACCATGTCTTTATCACGGCGGCAATTCTTCACCCTGGCAGGCGCGAGTGCTGCGGGTGCTGTATTAATGTCCCCTCTAGAAGCGCTCTATACCAAAGCAGCCAGGGGTCAATTAGTGAGTGGGGGAGGTTATGGCCCGCTGATTCCAGATCCCAATGGTTTATTGGATTTACCACGCGGATTTCAATATCGCGCTATCTCTCGGACTGGAGACATGATGAACGATGGCAATCCAGTACCGGGTGGTCACGATGGGATGGGTGCTTTTCCCGGTCCTAATAACACAACTATCTTAATTCGCAATCACGAATTAAGCCCGAATTCTACCACGCAAGTTGTCGGACTCAAATACGATAATCTCTGTAAAGGTGGCACAACAACTCTAATTGTAGGGGCGAATCGCCAAATACAAAGTCATTTTGCTTCCCTAGCAGGAACCTACCGCAACTGTGCAGGTGGCACGACTCCTTGGGGTTCGTGGATTAGCTCTGAAGAAAATACATCAACTCCCGCTACAAACGATCCAGTTAATATTACGGGAAATGTCAACCAACGTCACGGTTATAACTTTGAAGTTCCGGCGAATGCAAAAACAACTGTGACTCCCGTGCCTTTGAAAGCAATGGGGCGTTTTAACCACGAAGCGGTTGCAATCGATCCAAAAACTGGAATTGTTTATGAAACTGAAGATAGAGGCAATGGTCTCTTCTATCGCTTCATTCCAAATCAACCGGGCAAACTTGTAGAAGGCGGTGTTTTGGAAGCTCTGAAAATTAAAGGAATGCCCCAAGCAATTACTAAAACTAACTTCCCGGTGCGTCAACCAATGCAAGTTGAATGGGTTCGCATCGACAATCCCGACCCGGATACAGATACTGTCCGCGTCGAAGGCTTTAGTAAGGGTGCAGCCCAATTTACACGCGGGGAAGGCATCTGGTACGGCAACGGTGAATTTTACTTTTGTTGCACAGATGGTGGCGCTGCCGGACTCGGTCAAGTTTGGCGCTACGTTCCTGGGAAAACAGCACAAGAAGGCGGCACTCTTGAACTTTTTGTTGAACCAAATGATGTAAATGTATTAGATAGTCCTGATAACATTGTTGTGGCTCCTTTTGGCGATTTGATCATCTGTGAAGATGGTGACGACGAGCAATTTGTAGTCGGCGTCACTCAAAAGGGCGAACTCTACCAATTTGCTCGGAATGCTATCAATGATAATGAGTTCGCTGGTGCTTGTTTTTCGCCCGATGGTCAGACCATGTTCGTGAATATCCAAACTCCTGGCATTACTTTTGCTATTTGGGGACCTTGGGCGAAAGGATAATAAGGGGTAATAGGTAATAGGTAATGGGTAATGGATAATGGGTGATTCTTGCAAAGATAGGGAATTTCGCATCTTTACAGTTACTCTTTCTGATTACCCATTATCTGCAAGGTAAACATTCGTGGTATAGGTTAAATATACATAGCCGCGCTCATTGCAAGCGCTTGCATACAGTTCTTGCAAATCTGTCACAAGTTGCTGGTACGCCTCACCTTCTTTGGGGATGTAAGATACACTATTTACCCTGCCAATTAGTCCCTCTAAATCTAGCTGCTGCTGGTACTCAAAAGTATGGCACCGGACATCTGGAAAATGGGGGCTGCTTAGTAGAGGAGCGACTGAAACCATCCGCTTCTCTGCTGGATGATTGTTTGATGCAATCTCAACTAAGCGGCTGTAATTTGCTGTGAATTCATCGTTTTGATCGCGGTCGTTCCATACTACCGCTAGTCGTCCGCTTGGCCTGAGAAGGCGGCGAAATTCTAGCAATGTTGGTTCGGGATTAAACCAATGGAAAGATTGGAAGCAAGTCACTAAATCAACAGATGCGTTGGGTAAATTCGTGGCTTCTGCTGTTCCGTCACGAAACTCTACCAAGGAATGCGGTGATGCGGCGTCTCTCATTGCGGCGTTTGGCTCGATAGCGATCGCATTCACTCCCCGTTGAGCTAACAAACGCGAGGAAATTCCCGTCCCTGCACCAATATCTGCGGCGACCAGTTGTGAAGGATTTCCTAATCCCTTCAGGATAATATCAATAGCGGCGTCTGGATAGTTCGGTCGATACTTGGCGTAATCCTCTGCGCGGTTGGAAAATCGGCTCAGTGGATTCATTGCGTGCAACGGCGTGTCTTTTGAGTTACTTTCTTTCACCAGCGTCACTCACTAATAAATTTTGACTATTTTCGGTATAAGGCCAGAAAAAAAGAATAAAAGTTTCTTTCTTTACTCTAGTTTATTTTTTTCACGTAAAAGGTCTGATTAACAATAAAATTAGCATTTTTTTAGGAGTTCTAATTATAAAATAATGACTCCTTTACCTACACCTTTGTTGATTTTTCCCTAAATGTTTATTAGTGGAATGGAAACAAAGTTATTTCTTCAAGATAAAGAGAAACTTTTTATCTTGAAATCTAGACTTTACTCAAGTTCTTATAATATTATAAATTTTGATAAGGAAGAACCATCCTTAAATATTTATTTAGGATATATTTCGATTATTCAAATAATAGCGCTAAGCCTAAGAATTTGTAGTAACCGCAATACGATTTCCTAAATTTCAGTTAAGAGCGATCGCGATAAACTCACGCGATCGCTCTTAACTGGTTTGGGAAATATCAGCGATCGCAAATGCAATAGCCGTTGAGATAAGCCCCAGGATGGGAGCCTGGGGCTTATATTTGCTTTAGACGATTAAAGCTCTCAGCGGGTTTTTTTTCCGGTTCGTCGCCGCAGCTTCTGTGCCAGCGACGAAGCTTCCCGTTCGGCTTTGTAGAGATCGATGGATCGAGCCGTCAGCACTAACGATCCATCAAGCTTTTGCCCGACGTAGGGGAGACTGGTTGCTTTATACTCGCAAATGTCAGCTTTACCCCGAAGGGATTTCAAGTCTGTATTAACTTGAGCTGAGATTGCCTTGAGTTCCTGTATTGCTGCCTCTAGCTCCGCTGAAAGCCGATTGACTTGGGTTGCTTGCGCCTCTAGGTGTTTTAACTTTTCATTCAGATGTTCCTGTAGCAGTTCCTGATAGGTTTTCACCCGTAGTGACGGAATTAACCTTCTGGAATCGCCTGTCTTTCGAGGTCGTCTTTCAGTATTGGCGATCGCTGGCGATGGAACGCGCTTGTGTTTGGCATCACCTTTTACGGGTTGGCGGTCTTCGCCACGTTTCATCTGGACTACTTTGAGGCTGGCTTGCAGTTTTGTCATGTCGATGGCTGGATGGCTACCTAACGACTTGGATGCGGACGCAATCAGTACAATTGTACTATAACGGGAGGCGATCGCTACTTACTCTGGTTTTTTTTTCAGTGGTAGAGCAATATAAGTGGGAGCGCAGTCTACCAAAACCTAAGGAGTGCATACAATGGTGCGAACCGCCTCAACCATGTTGGCGCTGGGCACTACAGCCCCAGATTTCCAATTGCCGGATGTGGTATCTGGTCAAACCGTTTCCCTTGCCACCTTTGCCGATAAGCAGGCATTGCTGGTCATGTTCATCTGCAAGCATTGCCCTTTTGTGAAACACATCCAGGGAGAACTGGTGCAGCTTGGCAAGGATTACGTCGGAGAAGAGATTGGAATTGTGGCAATTAGCGCCAACGATGCCAGCAACTATCCAGATGATGCCCCTAACTCACTCAAAGCAATGGCGAATGAGCTGGGATTCACCTTTCCTTTGTGCTACGACGAAACTCAAGAAACTGCTAAAGCTTATACCGCTGCTTGTACCCCAGACTTTTTCCTCTTTGATGCCAACCAAAGTTTGGTTTATCGCGGTCAATTAGATGACAGTCGCCCCGGTAACGATCGACCCGTCAACGGCAAAGATTTACGAGCCGCAATAGATGCAGTGTTAGCCGGTCAATCAATCCCCTCAGACCAGAAGCCTAGCATCGGCTGCAACATCAAGTGGAAGCCGGGGAATGAACCGACATATTTTCCTCATTAATCGCAGCAACAGGGACTTGTGGAAGGGTGCAGAATCAAGCTTGAAGGTTATAAAGATGACATGAAATCTTCCCGGCTCCCTCTTTCCAGCTGCCTCTTCCTGCTTGTCTTCATGAGCGGATGTCAAAATCAGAAACCAACGAATGCCGAGATGGAGGCGTGGAGAAATGAGGCGATGCAAAAAAACGCCGCAATGGTTGCTGCTCATACGAACAATCGACAGCGGCAACAGTGGAATCTAGAAATTCAGGGGAAAACGGCGGCGGGAAAATCCGTGCGGTTGACTATGCAAGAACTAGACGCGATCGCAACCACCCATATACGGACGCGATCGCCCCATAATACCAGCAACAACCCCGATCGGATTTTTGACTTTCGGGGTGTTGCTATCTCTAAACTGCTCGACAAGTTCGGCATCACTAATAGTAAGGAAGTAACGCTTGTCGCTTTCGATTCCTACCGTGCCACCGTCAGCATTGCAGACTTGCGTGCGTACCCGATTATCATTGCTTTAGAGCGCGATGGAATGCCCATTTCCCGCAGCGAAGGCGGCCCGCTTTCTCTGGTATTTCCTTACACCGAGTACCCGCAGCTTGAGCAAAAGTATCCCGACCGTTTTTGGGCATTTTACGTGACCAACCTAATCGTCGGTACCGAGCCAGTGCAACTGCGCGTTGGCGAAACCCCGCTTGATGCCAGAACCATCAGCCAACTGCCACAAGTCACCATTGAAGAAGCTGTTGGCTACCCGATTGGATGGCCGATTGGTAAAGTCAAGCTCACGGGCGTGCGCGTGCGGGACGTTCTTGCGGCTGCCGGTGATACCCTGCCAGAAAACGGTATGGTTATCATTCGGGGAAAAGCGCCCGTCTCTCGCAATGCCCTGAATCCAATTCGTTTGGCAGCTAACGAGGTGCGAGACTGCGATATTTTGTTTGCCACGCACTGGGGTAACGAACGCAATCCGATTCCTGCCAAAATGGGTGGTCCGATAACGCTGGCTTTCCCCAGCAATTGTCAAGCGAGATCCGAGAATCAGCGCTGGCTCACTTTTGTGGAACAACTGGAGGTTAGTAAATAATGGCGAATGGTTAATCTGAGTTTTGAGTTTTGAGTTTTGAGTTTTGAGTTCCAAGAAAATTATTTTATTCAAAAGTTTTAACTTTTGAGAGTTTTGTGTTTCAAGAAGATTTTTTCGTTCAAAACTAAAAATTTAAAATTTCAAACTTTTTAGAAATTACCAAGTAACCATTACCAATTAACCCTGATGAAAGTTGCCGCGTTCCGTTCAATTCATACACGAATTATGACCGCCACGACACTCTTGATTGTGGCGATTGTTGGTTCTGTGGTATGGCTGTGGGCGAAAAATGAGAGACAACTCTACCGGGAACAGAAGCGGCGTGAAGTCCAGCAGCTAGCGATCGCTTTATCCAATACCTGGACAAACGAACTTGAAGACCAAAATTGGGGTCAGATTCGGCTCGGTTTCAATCTGCTACTGAAGCGCAACCCAGATTTCGTTTACATTCTGATCTCCGATGTGCGCCTGTCTAATCAAATCGTTGCCGCCAGCGAAAGCGAACTTCAGGAACAGTATGTTCCCGATATTGTGCCTGTGTGGGTAACGGACTCAGCGCTGGCAGTATATGACGATACCCGTGTTGTCGAGACATTTCTCCTGCGCGACATTACTTTCAACCGCAAAGTGCGGGCACGCCAAGGTGAAACTGCCATCGAAGTTGCCGCCGCGATTCGCAACTCTTCGGGGCAAAAAATTGGGACGTTGCGGATTGGGATGTCACTGCGGCAGGTCAATCAAGCGGTCGCGATCGCTGTCGAAAAAGCGCTGTTTGTGGGTGTTTTTGCCCTCTCCTTGGGTCTTTTCGGTTCCTACCTGTTGGCAACAGAACTCAGCAGTCCCGTGCGGCGATTGCAAGTGAGTGCTGCCAAAATTGCCGCAGGCGATTTACACCATCGGGCTGAAATTTACCGCAAAGATGAAATCGGCGCTTTAGCGATCGCGTTCAATGATATGTCGGCGGCGCTACAAGGTTTGTTTAGCCGACTACAGAAAACTATCGAGTCTTTTCATCGATTCGTACCAGAGAAATTTCTTCTGGTGATTGCACCCGACGGCATCGAGAACATCCAAGTCGGCTTTGCCTCGACGCGCACGATTACGATCCTATTTGCCGATATTCGGGGCTACACGGCAATGTCAGAACAAATGACGCCCTTAGAAACCTTTTCATTTTTGAATGACTACCTCGCCTGCATGGGACAAGTGATTGACAAGTCCGGCGGTTTCATAGACAAGTATATCGGCGACGCGATTATGGCGCTCTTCGATGATGAAGCGACGGACAACGCTCTGCACGCAGCGTTAGCAATGCGACAGCGACTTAAAATCTTGAATGAAGAGCGATCGCACCAAGGTTTGCCAACCATCGATATCGGTATTGGCATTCATCGAGGCGAGGTCGTCATGGGTACCGTTGGATTTAGCTCCCGTATCGAGTCTACAGTTGTTGGGGATGCCGTAAACGTAGCCGCTCGTGTCGAAAGCCTCACCAAAAACTACGACAGCACCATCCTCGTCACCAAGCCAATCGTCGAAGCGCTGCGCCACCCCGACACTTTCCCCCTGCGCTTAGTCGATAAGTTTGTTCGGGTGAAAGGTAAGGAAGAGCTAGTAGCGATTTACGAACTTGATGCAGTGTAGGTTATTTACCGAGTCTATTTCCTCGATAAGCTCCTCTCTTCTCTTCCTCTGCGCTCTCTGCGTCCTCTGCGGTTCGTTTTTCCCAAATTAAAGAAGACTGTTATATAGCGGTTCTCAGTTGGATGGCATACAGTAAGGGAGTAGCCCAGCCTGCCAGACAATCGCCGATCATGAAAGCCTACTCGCTTGACCTACGCCAAAAAGTGATTGATGCCT